>NZ_DFPI01000028.1:0-63492 GCF_002377215.1 Sphingobacterium sp. UBA3519 | reverse complement strand
TTCTTATTTACCATTTACAACATACAACCTCTCTTGTTTTTGAAGACTTAATTGAGTTATTAAGATCTATAGGAGTACAGTAAGACTTTACCTCAACTTTACGGAGGGCCTGTATGGAAAAATTCTTTAATATCTACAAAAAGGAAAAGTGTTTTTAATTAATATTGTTACTCCATCCGATGGAGGAACAATATTAATTAATGATCATACTTTCTGGTATTTTTTACCATAAGCAGTTATTTCGTTCTCACCACTCCTGTGGATTGTGATCGTGGTAATACCTATATTGCCAATCAACAAATGTTTCTTATTGTCGTAAGCTAACTTCCTCTTACCGAGAAATCCATCAATATAAAAATAAGAGTCACCCTCTTTGATTATCTTTAAAGGCTTTTCCTGTTTAACATCACTTTTCCATTCTCCAACAAAAAATTCTGGATTATAATAGTCATCATAGGCCTTTTTATACTCTTCAGCTTTTTCTTTAGAAACTCTTGAAAACTCAGCGCCTTTGTTTGCAATACTCATTTTCATTTTATCAGGATTATCCAAGAGATTCATCAAAATATCGACAGAAGCAACTCCATTTGTAATTTGGGTCTTAAGTGTTTTATCCTCTTTGTTGTAAGTAGCAGGAGCCTCAAGATCTTTGCTATTGAGATATAATTTATCTCCCTCCTTCTTTATTTCAAGGACTTCAGAATGCTCTTTGCCATCTTCAATCCAATAGCCTATATATTTATCATCACGCGATTGAGAACAAGAGTTTAAAAAAAATAATACTGCTACAGCAGAAAGGATTTTCAGAATCTTATTTTGTTTCATACCGAATTATTAAGGTTTATTTATCTAATTAAAGATATATGTTATTTAAATCATATGCAAGTTTCAATTAGCATCAACATGTACCTGATTAATGTAAAATAATTTCGTAAATAAAATGTCCAATGTATGTTATCAAGAATCACTGAAAATAGTTTATTTGATTTTTTTCACTTAGATTTAGGGATTGATTTATGGAAGATACAATTGACTCTAAATATTTTGACCCATTTAAAGGGCAAATTTTTAGGATTACTTTTAAGACACAAGATTATCAGGTAAAATTGTTAAAAAGAGATATTAAAAAAGATCAATCCGAAATTGACATTTTATTAGATGGAATAATTCAGAAACTCATTAAAATAGATGGAATATGGTGTTTCGAAAATTCAGGTATTGACCAAGCTTTTGCTTTTGAAATATGGAGAGCAATTTCTTTACGATATCGCCTTTAATCCCATTTAAATACCCCAATACCATATCCCACCACTTTTTGGTTAATTATTCATTTATAGATTGAAAATAAGAATCTTAACAGATTTGAGTTAACTGGATTGCTATGTAAATGACCAAATATTGAGCAGCACATCAAAAACCACAATGGTATGTACTGGAATGTCCTATTCCCATTTTAAACATATCAACTATAGAAATTTGCTGACTATTTTTATATACAAATTATTCATTTCTAGGATTACGACAGCAATTTATCCCTACCCGAGCTAATAGAAAAACTAAAATATCATTGCAATAAAGACAAATTCAAAAATATTACCAGTACAATCCATAAATTACAGTAAATTTTATTGATTTAAATATATTTAGCAAGATAATATTCAGTTTAAAGCATCAAACTCGAACTGATTTAACGAATTATTCGAAAATTAAGCAAAGGATTTCTTTTGAATTTCATCTAAACTAATTTTGAGTTCTCTAAAACTGAAAGAATTTTTTAATAATGAATAAAAATTTAAATGAATATATTGAATGCCTCATTATTGGGGCAGGCCCGGCTGGATACACAGCGGCTATATACGCATCACGGGCGGATTTGAAACCAGTACTATATACTGGAATGGTACCAGGTGGACAACTTACGCAAACCACTGAAGTCGATAATTTCCCTGGTTACCCTAAGGGAATTACGGGACCGATGATGATGGAAGATTTGCGAGAACAGGCGGAAAGATTCGGTGCGGAAATAAGGTTTGGGATGGTGACTAATATCGTTTTTTCTAAAAAAGAAGGCGATCTACATCGTATAGAAATAGATGGTATCAAAACGATAATGGCCTTAACAGTTATTATCGCAACAGGTGCAACGGCCAAATGGCTAGGCATAGAGTCTGAAGAAAAATACAATGGATTCGGCGTATCAGCCTGTGCTGTTTGTGACGGCTTTTTCTTTAAAGGTCAAGAAGTTGCTATCGTAGGCGCAGGTGACACCGCAGCTGAAGAGGCAACTTATCTAGCTAAAATGTGCTCCACGGTACATATGCTTGTTCGGAAAGATGAATTCAAAGCATCGAAAGCCATGGCTTCACGTGTGATGAATACAGCTAATATTAAAGTTTATTTTAACACGGAAGTTAAAGAAATTCTCGGTGATGACAAAGGTGTAAATGCTGTACTCACAACCAATAAAAGCACGACGGAGGATTTTGTAATTCCAGTAACTGGACTATTCATAGCAATAGGCCATAACCCAAACACGTCAATTTTCAAAGGACAAATAGAACTAGATGAACTTGGATACATCAATACCCAAACTGGATCTACCGCGACCAATATACAAGGTGTATTTGCCTGTGGAGATGTGCAGGATCGTGTATACAAACAAGCTATAACTGCTGCCGGAACAGGATGTATGGCTGCATTAGATGCTGAAAAATATATCGCTAACCAAGTTAAAGAAGTATCGTTTTTCCAACTGTAATCTGATATTGATTTTATTCTTATGCCAAGCCCTGGAACTAAGCAGAAGAAAAGCTAAAGGATTTATCCATTATATAATCTAATATCTTAAATCAAACATGTTTAACCATATCGAGCTTTACGCCGGTGATCCCATATTGTCCTTAATGGAAGCTTATCAGCGAGATATTCGTCCAAATAAAATCAATTTGAGCATTGGACTTTATTACAATGAAGAAGGATTGACACCGGTAATGGACGCTATTGCACTAGCGAAAAAAAATATATCAACATGCGGTGATTCGCCTTCTCTATATCTTCCAATGAGTGGCATGCCAGCTTATTGCATGGAGGTGCAAAATTTACTCTTTGCAGATACACAAGAAGCAATACAAGAGGAACGTATCGCTACTATTCAGACTCTCGGCGGATCGGGCGCATTAAAGATTGGCGCTGATTTCCTTAAAAATAGCTATCCCGAAAGTATCGTATATGTGAGCGATCCAACCTGGGACAACCATATTTCTATATTTAGCGGTGCAGGATTAAAAGTTGCCCGTTATCCTTATTTCGATCAATCGACAGGAAAAGTAGACTTTGACAGCATGATCAACTGTCTTGCACGATTGGAAATAAACTCCATTGTCATACTCCACCCCTGCTGCCACAATCCTACAGGAGCAGATCTAGCGCCACTTCAATGGGATAGAGTCATTGAAATTATTAAACGGAGGCAGTTGATCCCCTTTTTGGACATGGCTTATCAAGGCTTTGGAGAGGGGCTCAAAGAAGATACTTACGCTATTACAGCAATGACAAAAGCGGGACTATCATTTCTTTTGAGCAATTCTTTTTCAAAAATTTTCTCCTTGTACGGAGAGCGGATCGGCGGTTTGTCGATAGTATGCACAGACAGATCAGAGGCTGACCTTGTCCTGGGGCAATTAAAAGCCACTGTACGGAAAAACTATTCTAGTCCGCCAGCTACAGGAGCTAAATTGGTTGAAGCCGTTCTCAGCTCACCGACCTTGAAAGCAAACTGGCTTGACGAGCTAGATCATATGCGCAAGCGCATAAATGACATGCGAGAAGAGCTTTATCGGCAATTGATTGAGTTGGGCGGAGATCCTAAACGCTTTAGATTTCTGATTGAACAAAAAGGGATGTTCAGTTATACTGGCTTTTCTACCGATCAAGTTAAACTTTTGAAGGAAGAATTTGCATTATACCTGGTCGATAGTGGCAGGATTTGTATTGCTGGTCTGAACATCGAAAATATAGGCCGTGTAGCACGGGCATTTTTAGCGGTCACGGAGCAACTAGTCCAGATTGAAACATGCTAAATTCCTCCCCCCTTAAAAAATTAGCAGATTTACTCAAAGAATTTGGCCCTGAAGCGCTACGTGCCTGCTTGACAGCAATGCTTCCTGCTTTCTTAATAGGCTACTACCACCACGTTGAATATGCTGTTCCCTTTTTGATCGCCGCTATGAATGCGTCGATGACAGAATTTCCGGGGAGAAAGACTGACAAACTAAAAATAGCTGGTTGGGGTATAGCATCATCGACGGTCACTGCTTTGCTAATAGGTTCGCTCCTACCTTTCCCCTTTTTGTTGATCGGTACTGTTGCCCTCGCTGCTGGTATATTCGGTCTATTTAACGCTTTGGGACAGCGCATCGCAATGGTTGGTGTAACCAATCTATTTATGCTCACATTTACCATGGGTCTCCAGCTGCAGAATCCCGTGCAATTTTCATTATTTGTCTTCTTGGGGACAGCTTTTTATCACTGTATAATTTTTATCCATTTTAAGCTTGACCCTGTCTGGGATCTAAAGCGAGCCATTGCTAACAGCTATCTAGCCACTGCAAAATTAATCCGGACAAAAGCAAAATATTACAACACAAAATATGCATTGGAAAAGCTCTCCCAGGAAGTAACTCGCTTGAATATAATTTTGGCAGAACAACACGAAGTTATACGTTATCTCATCCTTCAAGATAATAATGACCTCCGTAATGAAAAGCAATATATCTTGTGGATTCGAGCTTATCAATTAATGGATCTATGCAGCTTAACCTCAGCCTCTAATAATAACTATACTACTGCAAGGATACAGCTTGCCAAGATTAAACTGCTCGACACGGTAAGTGATATGGTTATTATAGTTGCAGAGTGGATTGAAAACTATGCCAGAAGTTCTAAAGATGACGATCGTGCAATTATGGACCATGTAGAAAGGATTCGTAAAAAACTGGACGTCATTGAAAATCATGGTCATACGCTACCAGACGATATTCAGCTTGTACAAGATCTAATCGATAATACAAGAGCAATAATGCAGATATTGCTCAAGCCGCCGCTCAAAAATGATTCTTCATTAATCAATTCCTTTTTCTACAATAAAATCGATTATAGCCATTTTGTCGTATCGAATAAATACAGCATCCTCGATATAAATAAGCATATTCGATCTTTTTCGCCAGTTTTCGCATTTGCCTTACGCCTATCATTTCTCTTTCTTGCCGGAGGAATCATTGGCCTTTTACTTTCGGACATGAAGTATACCTATTGGATCTTTATGACGATAATCGTTGTTGCCCGTCCAAGCTTCTTCGTTACATTAAAAAGAAATATGGAACGGCTGACAGGAACACTAGCAGGCATTATTACCGGATGTTTACTCAGTCTCATCAGCCAGAACATTTACATTTCTATTGTCTTATCTGGCGTTCTACTGTTTTGCTTTTTACTCTTTAACCGCAGGCATTACTTGATTTCTGTCGTGTTTATCACTTCGTCTGTCGTTGTAGCCTTTCATCTAACTGAACCAAACCTAGTCACATTGGCAACTAGCCGCGTGCTTTTTTCCTTCATTGGCTGTATATTAGCTGTTGTCGGCTGGTTTTTATTTCCAATAAGAATGAACGGTCATATTGACTTTATCGTGCAAAAAGTAGATCGGGAAAATAATGACTATTTCGATGCAGTATTGGCCTATTTGGAATCCCCTAGCCACAGCCTTCAATTACAGGTAAGGTTAACAAGGAAAAGAGCGTTCACTTCGCTCACCAAATTATCTGAAACTTGTCTGCAATTGGAAAGGGAACCGGGTCTCGCCGAAGAACGGCTAAAAGCATGATAAGTTATGAAAAACATTGCAATCAATATCACGCCAGGATATCAAATTTACTTATAAATCAGGATAATACAGCTTATTTAAAAAAAGTACTCAAAACTCAATCGACCTAAAAAACAGCACTTAAAAAAAATATTAAACACATATATGGTAAATATCCATAAGCTTTATCGCCTCAAGAACTTCTAAAATATTCGCACTTATAACATATCCATTAATAATGGTAATCCGAAAAATTCTCATAATCCTGGCACATTAATTCTGATTATTCTTCATCTGCATGATGTTCTTTGCATGCGTCGTAAAACCCCTCTATATATTAATAATCAGACAATTAAAGCCATTTACCATATAATGATTCAGTATTATACTTATGGAATGTGCTAAGATATTAGCCCTAGATTCGGCAATTTTTAAATGATGTGTCATGTCTTTAATGTTTTAATGGTCCGTGAATAGATTTTTTGATTTATTCGGCAATCAGAAAAGGTACTTGTTTTCGTCCTCTTTTTTTTCCATATCATGATCCAGCATGGCATTAATCTGCTTTAAAAACGCCGACTCTACATTTCTATTAATACTGATTGGCATGATTGCCGGGTTAATAACTTGAGTTATATTATTATCCGTCCCCTTTTGTTTAAATATTTGATGATCAAAAAGATTCAGAAACAGGAAAATTGCTAGTAGAAAAATTAGGTATTAAGGGTATTCCTTCTAAATTCATTATAGATAAAGAGGGTAATATTCGCAACACATTAACAGGCTCTACACCAAACATTGACTACATAAAATTGGAAATGCATGAATTAATTGAATCTGCAAAAAAAGAGAAAAAATCTTAGGATACCTCCTTCTTAATATTAATCTTCTCTTAGAATTATTTTAGGAGGATACTGAATACAACTTGACGCAATACTCAAAATTCCATTCAGCTATTATGTCAGTATAATACAATAATATATAAAAAAAATACAAATTTATTTATTGTTATTTGTCCAAATTTGAATATTGTCACATATATAAAATTTGCTTCTTATGACGGATAATAATAAAATTAACACAGCCATTATTGGTTATGGCTTTTCAGGATCAATTTTCTTCGCTCCTTTTTTACATCTACATAATGGCTTCAAACTTTGCGGTGCTGTTGAAAGAAATACTAAAAAAATACAAAAGGACTACGCCTATACAAAGTCATATAATTCGGTCGATGACCTGTTACTCGACAAATCTATCGATCTAGTAGTTGTCAACACCCCGATTGATACACATTATGATCTAACCAAGAAGGTCTTGTTAGCTGGTAAAAATGCAATTGTTGAAAAAACCTTTACTAATAATGCCCAACAAGCATTAGAATTATTCGATATTGCAGAAAGAAATGGATTACATTTATTTGTTTTTCAAAACAGACGATTCGATAGTGACTTTCTTACTGTTGAGAGTGTTATAAATGGTGGTAAGTTAGGTAAGATCGTAGAGGCAAGCATTTCCTATGACTTTTTTATCCCAAAAGTCCGCGGAGAGGTGCATACAGAAAGGATGCATAGTGGTGGAGAGTTTAACAATAGAGGTTCTCATATTATCGACCAAGCTATAAAGCTATTCGGAATGCCAGATAAAGTATTTGCTGATTTTGCGGCGTTTAGACCTGGTTCATTAGTAGAAGATTATTTTGAGACTATCCTCATATATCCTGATAAAAGAGTAAAGTTGAGAGGTACAGATATATCCGTTTCCAACCAGCCAGGATATATCATACATGGTCTCAACGGCACATTTATCAAATCAAGATCAGACATCCAGGAAGAAAGCCTATTAAATGGTCAAGAGCCTAAAGCTGCCCCTTGGTGTTTTGAAGAAGAAAGAGAAAATGGTAGGTTAACTTACTTTAAAGAAGAAGAAAAAATTTCAGAAAGAATCCCAAGTGAGCATGGGAATTATTATAACTATTTCGAAGCTGTTTACCAATGTATGATAAATGGTGCCAATTCTCCCGTAACTGCATTCGATGGTTTTAAAACAATGCTAGTAATGGATGCAGCAAGGAAAAGTGTTGATGAAAAACAAATTATAGATGTTGCGAAAGTAGCATTACAATTTGATTTTTAAACACAAACAAAGAGTACATATTCTGAATTTTGTAACATTTTCAATATTTTACTCTGTATTACAGACTTAATATTAGAAGATATATTAGTAATCAAGTTTTGAAAGATGATAATGGAAACTTTAGAGCCTTGAAATGTACTATTAAAAAAACAAAATTTAAGATTCATAAGGATCTAGGGAATTTCATCTTGGAACAGGAAATTCAAAATTTCAAATATTTTTATTGAACTAGACACTACGTAGTTTTACAAATGTTATTCAAAAAAATCAAAATCAACAACTTAAGATTACATAAGAATTCGAAACTGCGAAATACACACTATCGAAAAGGCAGAAATATTTAACATGCAAAATAAATAACGGATGAAAAAAACGCTATTTTTTATATTAGGTATTATAGGAAGTTTAAACCTGTTTGCGCAAGAAAAGAATGACGAACAAGAGATAACAAATATCGAGTATAATCTTGCCTTACTAGAAAAAATCCGTATCTCCGCTAATCTAATTCCTGGACAAAAACCTGATGAAATTCGATATATAAAATTTGCAGAAAGTCCCCGAACATTAGCTCAGACTATAGAAGGTGGAGACGGAAGTTCTTATATCCAAGCTAGAACAGCCTACCAGATAATGTTTAGTAAAGAATGGGTCATGGTTGATGCTGGAATGGACAGGGAAGTACATGATTTTTTTGGAGCAGGACTACAACAACCATACTTTCAATCGGCTAACGACAGCTTACAACAAGCTCTCAAAAAAGCAAAAGAAATCATCATAACTCATGAACATGGGGATCATGTCTCAGGAGTAATTCGTACTCTTTATTACAAAGAAGTTGCTCCTAAAACGATATTTACAAAACAAATGGCCAACACCCTAATTAATAGTCCACAAATGCCACAAATACAATTGAAAAAAGAGCAGCTCAAAGACTATAACGTTGTAGATTTTCAGGACATCTTACCAGTTTCACCAGGAATAGTATTAATAAAGGCTCCAGGACATACACCCGGCGAGATTATGGTTTACGTACAACTTAAGAGTGGAAAGGAATATTTGCTTGCTGGTGATGTGAGCTGGTCCTATAAAGGAATCGAAGAAAAGCGACAAAAGCCCCAAAATCAAATAAAAAGAATTGGAGAAGATGAGGTTAAAATACAGTTTCAATTGGATTGGCTTAATGAGCTCACAAAAAAAGACATTCAGATAATTGTAAGTCACGATGATATTATCCAACCAAAACTAGTTCAAAAACAGATACTAAAAAAAGGTCTTATTTTAAAGTAGTAACACTTAAGTTATTAGATATAGATAGTAGCCCAAAGCTGTTATTTATATCTATTCATTGGCAAAAGTAGAAGCATTTAAATAGCCCCTTTTCCAAACGGTCAGGATAATCCAAAACTTGAAAAATTTCGAACTTTAATTTAATATAATCTCCCAAATATCGTAAAAACACTTAAATTATTTTTCAATGAGTTTTGCTTTAAATGCCAAAGGCGTTATGTAATCTCACCCTAACTAGCTATATTCAAAACTAAATAATTCCAATCGAATTTATTGTCATTATCTCGTTGGAAGGTTGGGAAATTCTCCTGTTTCCCATATTTCATTAAAAATTCTACAGGTGTAAGTTGCCCTAGCGAAGAATGCGGCCTGATATTATTATACATCCATGCCCAGGCATTAGCGTATTTTCTGATCGCAGTTAGGTTTTCAAACATGTAACTGTCTAATACATCCTGTCTGAAAGTTCTATTGAATCTTTCGATAAGACTGTTTTGAGTCGGTTTCCCTGGTTGAATGAAGTGCCATTCAATGCCATTTTGAGAACACCAACCCTGTAATATCTCCGCTAGAAATTCAGGGCCGTTGTCCGATCGTATGCATTCCGGTTTTCCTCGCCATTCTACAAGTTTTTCTAGTTCTTTGACAACTCTGCCTGCCGGAAGGCTAGTGTCTACCGTGATAGATAATGCCTCCCGATTAAAGTCATCTATGATATTCAGTGTACGGATGGTCTTTCCCATGGACAATGTATCGTGTTAATTCTCACTAAAATACCCCCATATATTCTCACTAAAATGCCCCCACCTTAAGTTTTTAATTAAGGTTTAACTTGTCGGAGTATTAAAGTCCGACATTATGTATAAAGTGGCAATGTATAATACGATAAAAACACTGCTGTCCCACGGGAAATCCATACGGGAGATAGCCTCAGAACTTGGGATGTGCCGCAAGACCGTTTCCCGGATACAGAAAGCCCTTGAGCGTGGCTTAGAGGAACCTTTGCCCCAGGTAAGACCAAAGCTGCTGGATGATTATCTCGATGACATTCAGGTATATAAGGAAATGGGGCTGAGCGCGATACTTATCCACCAGCGCCTGCATGAGCAGCACGGTTTAGATGTATCTTACCCCAGTGTTGCTAGAAGTATCGAGCGATTAAAGAAGCAGGAGGTTTTTGTGCCGCTGCACAGCGATCCGGGAGAAGAAGCACAGGTAGATTTCGGATATATGGGTACTTTCCGCAGGAATGGCCGCCCTGTTAAAGTATGGGTGTTTTCCATGGTTCTCTCCCATAGCCGCTACAGCTTTTATAAACTGGTGACCAGCCAGCGGGTGGACGAATTTCTGGACTGCCATATCAAAGCTTTCGAGTATTTTGGGGGTGTTCCGCGTACTGTCAAACTTGACAACCTGAAATCTGGGGTGATCACTCCGGATCTTTACGAACCGGAGCTCCAGCGCAGGTATGCTGAATTTCTTTCCTACTACAGCTGTGCAGGAATTGCGTGCAGGCCACGCCGTCCACAGGATAAGGGCAAAGTTGAATCATCTATCAAATATGTAAAAAACAATTTTTTAAAGGGCTTCGATGGCAATAGCTATGAAGATCTGCTGTGCGGTCTTAAGGTCTGGAACGAAGAGACATGCAATAAGCGCGTACACGGAACCACGCGCCGTATCCCGCTTGCCGTATTTGAGCAGTATGAAAAGCATGCACTGCTTGCATTGCCCCCGGTGCGATATGAGATCCTGGAGGTCGGATCCAGAAAAGTCACCCGGCTGGCACACGTGAGCTACCGCCATAATTACTATTCGGTGCCCGCTGCCTATGCGGGCAGGACCGTCAGGCTCGAAAGCAACGGTACCTGCCTAAAAATATTTGACGGCAGCACACGCATAGCACTCCATCAGGTAAGCGCACAGATGGGCATGTACGTTTCTCTGGAGGAACACCGTCCGGATTATAAAAAGAATATCAGCAGAGAAGAATATAAGCGGCTGATGGGAAGTATCGGACCTTCTGCACTGCTCTTCTTTGAACATCTTCTGGCAGAAGTCCCTACCCACTGGAGCCCGATGACCCGCGGGATACTTAACTTAAAAAAGCGGTTTACCGACGTGCAGATCGACCTGTCATGTAAACGCGCGCTCCATTACAGAGCCTTCAGCTACCAGCAGGTCAAACGGATCTGCGAGAACAAGCTCTACAAGCAAAATTACGAGGAAATGGTTCCTATGGTGTATTCCAGCGAATACGAACACGAACTCGGGCTATACGACAGATTAACAAACTGAAATAAATAATATGGAAACATTATTAGCAAATTTACGCCAGCTAAAATTGGCCACGATGGCCCAGAACCTTGAAATGAGGAACAGGCATGCCCTGGAAAAACAGATCAGCTACCTTGAATTTCTGGAGCTGCTCATCGAAGATGAAACAGTAAAAAGACAGTCCAATGGCTATCAGTCCAGACTGAAGGAATCCCGTCTGGATACGCAAAAGATCCTGGACTGTTATGACCTGAGTTACCAGCCGGACCTGGACAGAAGGCTATTGTTTGACCTGGCTTCCTGCCGGTTCATAGAACAGCGCTCCAACGCTATATTCATGGGGAAACCCGGTGTCGGAAAAACCCACCTGGCCCATGCGATCGGGCTCGAAGCGGTCAAAAGAGGTAAAAAAGTACTGTTTGTACACACAAATGAAATGGTCGAAAGACTGTTCGCATCAAGGGCAGACGGAAGTTACCAGTCCGTATTGCAGCGTTATCTAAAGCCGGACCTGCTGATACTTGATGAGCTGGGCTTCAAAAAAATGCCGCAGAACAGTCTTGAAGATTTCTTTGAGATCGTTCGCAGGAGGTACGAAACCGGGTCTATGATCATCACCACAAACCGAAACTTTGAAGACTGGGGAAACCTCTTCGGTGACAGGGTAATTGCTTCTGCTATTATAGATAGGATTGTCCATCATGCAACAATTGTAAAACTTAATGGGAACAGCTATCGCGTAAAAAATCTTATCGAACTACAGGATCTTTTTCCTGGTGAAGATACCCCAAGGACTAGAAGAGGACGGCCTCGAAAGCAGGAAAACGAAATCTCAGATGATCAGGATAATGAATGATTTTTTTTGCATATTAGTGGTGGCATTTTAATGAGAATCAGTGGGGGCATTCTGATGAGAATTAACATATCGTGCATAAAATCGAGACTCCATGTAATATTTGGCCCAATTGGGCATAATAGCGGAGCTTTTACCCGCGCAGGTAAACGTTTCTTGCGCTTGTTACGCAGATTTAGCCGCATCGCAGTATAAATGCGATATACACGTTTGTGATTCCACATAAACTGTAGCTTCCTTAAACGATGGTACATCATCCAAAATCCCCAAGTACGATGAAGATCCGCAAGGATGGATAATTGCTCTATTACCTCACTGTCATCGCTGCGCTTGGCTTGGTAATAATAAACCGACGTACTGATATTAAATAACTTACAGGCCTGACGAAGACTGGTTCCAAACTCCTCACGGGAGTAGCCAACAAGCTCCCGCTTCTCGGCAGGCCCTAGAGCTTTTTTTCGATAACATCTTTTAAGACCGTAATCTGTAGAGCTTGCTCGGCAACTATCTTTTTATATTGAGCCAGCTCTCGTTCCATATCTTTCATTTGCTTGAGCTGAGATGCCTCCATTCCGGAGTATTTACTTTTCCAAGAATAAAATGTACCCTGACTGATTCCATGCTCGCGGCAGATGTCAGATACAGACTGACCTGACTCCTGAAGTGATAAGATCTTAATGATCTGCGGCTCGCTGAATTTGCTTTTTTCATTGTCCCTAATTTATAAAACTACATTAATAATCATAGCTATTTTTAGGGGAGATTACAATGGCGAGGCGTAAATTTAGCTACTATTCCTTTACTTCTAATTGCCCTGATCATAATGATTTCTTTAAAAAAAATAAAAGAATAATAGGTTTATTATGCTTTTAATGTCTAATTTATCTTTTCATCTGTAAAATCATTAGCCTTCACATTTTGTGATTAGCCTACTGTAAATAGCTGTGTTATAGTAGTAATATGTGTAATATATAAATGGATTGATTAGTCTATCATTATGTTATTTTTAATTGTCTAGAAAGTACAAAATAATTCATAGGCTAAAGGGAGGTGCAACTTTACCTCCCTTGGTCTCCTTTGATTCGACATCTAGTTTTGTAACTATGGACATGTATATAAAGTGCTTCCCAAAATATTTGATCAAGCTATTGATTCATTTTTAACATCAACTCACCCAACACATTTTATAATATTATGTGGGAATATCCTTCACAGATTTCTACTAATTATTTAACACATATTGCTAAAAATAGGGATTTGCGAAAAATATATTAACTCAGGACCATCTAAAGAATTTAGTAAACTTAAAATTTCCTTTTCTTTAGCAATCTGAACAAAAGTTAGACAATCATTTTCAAGAGAAACACATTGCGCATGATATTTATATAGAATGTCTGAAATATTTCTATTTGCCCTGGATGAAATTCTGAAGAGCGCTACTTGTAATACTGAACCAAATGAAATTAAAACGTCGATCACACCTGGGATCAATTTTAAATTTAAAATTGTTGGATCTATTAAATTGCTAGGAATAGCAATTTCAATATTTATAGATACCACATCAGGGTCATCAGTTCTTGATTGAGAAATTGTTTCCGTTAAAATACCTAGGTTTTTTATAACAACGACTATATTCTGTAGTAAATCAATTTGGTTATTACAGATTAAAGTGAAAAGCTTAGTAGGAATTTTTTGATTTTTCATATTTAAGTGATATTTAAAAAAAAAGCCTCCCATTTTTTTTGGGAGGCTTACAATTAGTGTTAAACTATTTTACAAAGTAATACTCCCGCATTTGTAAAAAATGACGACAGCGACCACAATTGAAGTAGTAATATTATTATTGATAATTGCTTTTATGTTGTTCAAAGTTTTTGTTTTTTTTCAAAGTAAAGTAAAATATTAATTCAAAACAAATAAGCATTTTAGTGAAATTTTTAAATTCTATTTCATTCTGAAAAATAAACGGATCACCTTCTTCATCAGATTGAAGACATGAAAAATCTTCGGTTTAAAATGATTTTTTTTTAACATTTTATTGAAAATAATTATTCCAAATAATATGGAGTTCAAACCGGAAAGAGATTTCTAAATTTTAATCTAATGCCACAATTTAAGTTATACTAAGTACTTTACAACGGTTTTAAGAAAGGATAACAATAAAATATTTATAGTAAAATATCAAGATGAAAAAGGCAAGTATTAAAAGCAATATCGCCACATATTTTAAGAAAAAATTGGAGAGGCATAAAGTTTATAATTGGTCAAGCTTAGCTAACAATTACAATTGAGTTTCAGTCGCAATTTATGCTCGATAATCTCCCATAAAATAAAAAAAACAATAATATATTCATATCCTACATTGCGATTGTCCATTAAAATGAAATTTATTCGGAAGTTTGGAATACGCTATTTTTTATGTCGTCAACTATTTATTTTTGGAAGAATAATTGAACATTGTATAATTATCGAAGCTCATAATCACCTGAAAAATTCATCAAATAAATAGCACATTTACACAAAAATTGTATTCTACTATGATAACTTTAGATCCAATAGATAGAAAATTATTGCAATTACTGCAAGAAGACGCGACAATAAGCAATAAAGAACTCGCTCACCAAGTAAACAAATCGATCGCATCAGTACACGAAAGAGTAAGAAAGCTAAAAGCGAAAGGTTATATTAAAAAAATAGTTGCAGTCCTGGATCGCCATAAAATTGGAATAGGATTAATTTCTTTTTCTCAAGTTTTCTTAAAGGCACATACGGCGGATGTACTTAAAGATTTTGAATGCGAAGTTTCAAAATTTCCAGAAGTAATGGAATGTTTTCAAATGGCCGGCTCATATGATTTCATGCTAAGAATTGGGACCAAAAATATGGATGCCTATCACGTTTTTTTGAGACATAAATTAGCTGTATTACCTCAGGTTAACACAGTACAAACATACTTTGTCTTATCAGAAACTAAGGATGACACCAAATACCATTTTTAAGAATATTTTACATTTATGAAATATACTCAAAATTTCTCACCAAAGAATAAGTAACATAATAGAAATTCTTATATCTCAGTACTTGGGTTGATAACTGTTTAAATTAAACTTTACGCTTGAAGTATATTTTAATGGTAAATAGCGTATCACGATTAATTTGCTTTAACATGAAATGACAAAATCTATTAAAAAATGTGGCCGTATTGTCCTTTGAACTATTAAATTTCAAAATTGGCAGAAAATTCCCTTACCTATTATACAGATGCGGATTAAAAACAGGGAATCTAGAAAATTGAATCCCCTACATGCCGATGATATACTATTTAAATTAATCTTAAAATGGCAAATTCTATTATCCAATTATTTTCTTTCAAACTGAGTTTTTATATAGTCTTTAAGCCCAATAATTCACAATTTAAATAAATATGAATCACCTACAATACAATAAATAAATAACTTTTCACTGATATCATTTTGGAGAAGTGGATTAATTCTTTTTAACAATCAGTCACATTAATTGGAACCTTAAGCGCTAGGCCTCCGTCAGAAGTCTCTTTATATTTTACATTCATATCCAAAGCAGTCTCCCACATCGTAGATATTACTGCATCTAAACTAACTTTCGCCTTTGATGGATCAGAATTTAATGCAAGCTGACTTGCTAGAATTGCTTTGATGGCCCCCATCGAATTTCTCTCAATACACGGAATCTGCACAAGTCCTGCAATTGGATCACATGTTAAACCTAGATGGTGTTCCATTGCAATTTCAGCAGCCATAATAGATTGCTTAACTGTTCCACCCAAGCTTTCTGTCAGTGCGGCGGCAGCCATAGCAGAGGATACGCCTATCTCCGCTTGGCCCCCCCCCATTGCTGCTGAAATAGTGGCCCCTTTTTTAAAAATTGACCCTATTTCCGACGCTGTCGCTAAAAAACGATATAAAGTCTCCGAATCATATTTCCCTTTAAATATCATCAAATAAAAATAGACCGCCGGAATAACTCCTGCTGAACCGTTTGTTGGAGAAGTTACTACTCTTCCGAAAGATGCATTTTGTTCATTTACAGCAATTGCAAAACAACTAACCCAATCCATAATATATTCAAAAGACTCTCCCCCATCTTTTATAGCTAGTAACCAACTCTCGTATCCATCATAAAATCGCCCTTTTAAAAGCTTGAGATTTAACTTTCCTGCTCTCCGTTCAACATCTAGCCCTCCTGGAAGGCAACCAAATCTATGACAACCTGTATATATAGAGGATGAAAATACTGTAAAAATATTATTTAAACCTTTATAAGTCTCTTCCTTACAACGCCAAGATTCTTCATTAAAAAAAACAAGATCAGATATTTTTATCATCATTTGATCAGTGTAATTAATAATGTCAGCTCCATTCTGAATTGGGTAAGGCAAATTGACATCTTGTTTCTTCGATTTTATTTGATTTTCCTGAACGACAAAGCCGCCGCCAATCGAATAATATGTTTCTGAATGTACTGATCCTTTCGAATAAAATGCGCAAAATGTCATACCATTTGGATGAAATGGCAAAGCCACTTCATAACAAAAATGAATGTCATTTTTATAACTAAACTTTAGTTCACCAAATTCAGCGAGATACAATATTCCATTTTCTTTTATCCTTTCATATTCTTTAAAAACTTTATTTGTATCAAAAGTTACCGGATCAAAACCTGACAACCCCAATAAAACGGCAATATCTGTTCCGTGACCTATTCCAGTTTTAGCTAAAGAGCCATAAAGAAATATTTCAATTCGCTCAACTTGTCCGACATCTGTTTTTAATTTTAAACTAGCTAAATATAGTTCTGCAGCTCTCCAGGGACCAAGAGTATGTGAACTTGAGGGGCCTATTCCAATTTTAAACATATCAAAAATGGAAATTGTCTCTTGTGATCTCATATTTTTTTCATTAGGTTATAATTTAATTGATGGTATTTCCGGTTATTTTATCAAAATAATCAAACCGAAAAAAAACACAACAAATATGATCACAAACAAGAAAAAAATCAATGATATAAAGTAATAACAATAATTTTTATAAAATCCAATCCAAAAACCAGTTAATTTTCAGAATAACCTATAAAAAATACAACATAGCCATAATTTCTATTGATTCATTGAATCCGTTATTATTTTATCTGAATGGAGATTTTGATACCCTTGACCATCCGAATTCGAAAATCAGTGACCAGTTAATACGGACAATTTTGACCATTTAAATATTATGCTGAAAATCGTGAAATCCATTTTACCCACTTTTTATAGTCATGTTAATAGTGGTCAATTTTCCTCGGAATCGCATGGTCTCAATCTCCGAAATCTCCAATAGGGCAATGCCTACCATTTTCATAATTTGCTTCATAAGCTTACTTTTTATATTCTATCAGTTCGAATCTGTTGCCAAAAGGATCACGAAAGAAACACCTTTCCCTTCCTTCTATTTCTGAGGAATAACTGATTTCAATACCTTGTCTTTTCAGGAATTCTTTGGCAGAAAGAGAGTCATCCACTACAAAGGCGGGATGCCGGTCAGAATTGGTTTTGTGTCCATTTTCCTCCCTGATATGTAACTGTATATTGCCTATTTCAAACCAGATCGCGCCACGTGCGTGGTCGCCAGTGATTTCTTTCAGGTATAGTACACCCATATAAAATTCCCGTGCAGCCTTTTTGCTTCCTGGCGGAATGGTTATAAGCACGTGGTCAAGCCGTTTAAAATCAATCATGTTTCAATGTATTTAAAACTTCATTTAATGCTCGGTGCATTATTTCCTTATTTACATCCACATCTGTCCAATACTTTATTCCGATAACGCCCTGGTTAACGAGCATCTTCAAACCATCTACCGTTTTACACCCTTTAGCAGCAGCAGTTTTCAACAGATGTGTTTGCGGAGGATTATGGATGCCGTCAGCTACAACCATATTAGCCGTGATACTCGCAAAATTAATTGCCAATTGCTCGTCTACATTTGGGAAAAGCCCGATACTTGTGGCATTGATTACGATATCGGTATCTGCCTCAATGCTGTATCCTTCCATCCAGGGATGATAAGCAGCGTTGGCTTCGGTACAACCGTTGAGCAATGCAACAACCTCTTTTCCTCGTTCTTTTCCCCGGTTCACGATGAGGATTCTTTCTGCGCCTGCCAATGCCAATTCAACCCCTACCGCCCTTGCCGCTCCACCAGCACCAAAAATCGTAATCTTCCTTCCTGCTGGGTTAACTACTTCTTTCAGTGCCTGAACAAAACCTTTACCATCCGTATTTTCACCAATCCATTGGTCATTGCGCCTCACAATTGTATTGACTGCGCCAATAAGCTTTGCCGAAGTACCCAGACCGTCGAGATATGGAATAATAGCAACTTTATGCGGGATGGAACAGTTGAAGCCCATCCAACCCATTGCCTTTGCTCCATCTACCGCTGCTTTCAAATTTTCTGGAGCTACTTCGCAGTTGATATATCGAAAATGTAAACCATGATACCTATATGCGGCTTCTACCATTGCCACGGTAGGGTTTTCGGCTGCAGGTTCTGCAAAAGAACCCGTTAAAATCGGAAGAAAATCAGTTTTTTCAGACATTGTTTATTAATAATATTAATTTATTTGGAAGACAACTTTATTTGCTTCATACAAATTTCCTCAAAATTCAATCTCAAAAAACAGTACATTAATAGGTCTTTTTTGTACTTTTACCGTATATATAATTATTGACATGAAAAAAATACAGTTCGAATCCCTTGTAATCCATAACTTTGAGGAGAAGGCCTTTCACCTGCCTGTCCACAGCCATACATATTACGAACTTGTATATATACATAAAGGTAAAGGGATCCATCTGCTAAACAGAAGTAGCCTTCCTTATAAAAGTGGGGATCTGTTTATCATTTCTCCGGAAGACGAACATTATTTCGAAATAGCCAGAAGCACTCGTTTTACGTTTATAAAATTTACGGATGATTATTTTTCGGCCCATAAAATTTACTATGAAGCAGACGCATTCATTTCACTGACACCTGAAAAAATAATGCGGAATAAGTTATTAAAAGAAGTGAAGTTAAAAATGGATGAACCATGTATCTCTATTTTGAAAAATACAGTAGAAAACATCGTAGCTTACAACTGCAAAAAGGAGATTTCCCAGTCTCCGTTAATGTTTTATCAGATACTTTCTATATTCGGGCTGATAAAAGAGGCTGCTGCTAAATTGAACATACGTATTGACAAAGGGCAACCTGAAAAGGAAGAACTGATCTCTTACATCCATCAGCATATTTATCAGCCTTCAATGATTCAGATCAAAAGCATCGCAGCCCATTTCGCTATTTCGCCAACCTATTTCAGCGATTATTTCAAGAAGAAATTTGAGATAAGTTATCGTAATTATACCAATGATTACAGGCTGAAAATTATTGAAAAACGCCTGCGGATGCCTTCAATAACTCTTTCGCAAATAGCTAACGAGTTCGGGTTTAATGATGAAAGCCACTTGAATAAATTCTTTAAAACCCATAAAGGGATTGGGCCTAAAGAGTTTCGCATTAAAGTAAAATAAATTAGAATTGTACGTGCTTCTGTAGCAAGGACTTTTGTGAAAAATCATATTTAGTACGGTTTTTGCACATCAGAGATAGATTCAAACTTTTTAAAAATGCAAAAATTATTTTTTTTAGGAGTAATGATAATTCTAGTATCTTCATTTACACAATGCAAGACAGCAAAATCAACTAGATTAGACCTTAAAGGTGATAAAAATTTAAATAAAACTATTATTCTCTTTCTATCAAAAGATCAAATGATTATGGAAAATGTAGAAAAGGAAGTAAAAGAATATGGAGCTGAAATTTTGTATAGATATGGCACAACAAACGGAATGGCTTTGAAAATTCCGACTGATAAATCTGTGGATGAAGCTATTGAACATTTTAAAAAGCTCAATGGAGTTATAAGTGTATCAAAAGATCAAATAAACACAATCCAAAAATAGAAATTCAATATCTATGTCTACTTAAAAAGTTAAAGGACTTAAACGAAATCTAGAAACAATCATAAAAAGCGAACAGCTATTCAAAATTGAATTGCTGTTCGCTTATATAATCAATATTATTTATTCAACAATTGTGGGAGTGTAACTCAAACTGTGTCATTGGATTAAAATCTTAAAAACCTCTTTCTAATTTGAGTCTATCCCCAAATCTAATATAAAGTTGGGATATGGTCAAGCCCCAGTTATGCATTGGCATCGTCCATTTTTTTGCAATATCTTTAATAATTAAATACATCAATTTCATGAGCGCCTGTTCAGAGCTGAAAGCTCCTTTAGATTTAATAATTTTTCGTATCTGACGGTGCATTCCCTCGATCGGATTTGTGGTGTATATAATCTTGCGAACCTGATCCTCGTATTCAAAGAAAGTAGAAAGATTGGTCCAGTTATCCATCCAGGATTTGGCAGCAAGTGGGTATTTCTTGCCCCATTTTTCTTCAAAAGACAGTAGGTTTTCATATCCCATTTCTTCGTTCACAGCCTTATAGACCGGTTTTAGATCCTCCATGACAAGCTTCTTGTCTTTTTCGGTTACGTAACGCATACTTGTTCTGATCTGGTGAACAATACACAACTGGATCTTTGTTTTTGGAAAAATAGCTTCTATGGCCTCAGGGAACCCTTTTAGACCATCAATACAAGCAATAAGGATGTCTTCAACGCCACGTTGCTTTAAATCTGTAAGAACTGAAAGCCAGAACTTAGCTCCCTCATTTTCTGAGCTATAAAGAATGATCAGATCTTTTCTACCATCCATACCAACTCCCAGGATATTATAGATGGCCCTCGATTCAACAGTTCCATTCTGGCGAACCTTGATGTGCATGCAGTCTAGGAATACAAAGGGATAAACAGCTTCAAGAGGCCTGCTACGCCACTCATTTACCGCTGGAAGCACGCTTTCTGTAATACGCGATATTTCTGTGGCAGAGATCTCCATTGCATACATTTCGCGTATAAACTCGCTTATCGCCCGTGTGCTCATTCCTTTGGCATACATGCTCAACACATGGCCCTCAAGCTGTTCAGTGATGATTAATTGTCTCTTAGGTACTACTTTAGGCTCGAACGTTCCCGATCTATCCCGGCCTGTCTCCAGCTCAAAAGTTCCGGTATTGAGACCTCGGACTGTCTTTTTTGTCTTGCCATTTCGACGATTGCTATTGCCCGAAGCTTTCTCTTCGTTCAAGTGGTTTTCCAGTTCTCCATCCATCATCGATTCCAACAGATGCTTCATTAACGGCGCTAGGACGCCATCATTGGGAGATAAACTTTTACCTTCGTAAAGACCTTGCATAGCTTCTGCCTTGAAGCGTTCAAAGTCGAATGGGTCTTTTTCTTTCATGACCGTGTCGTTTGAATAATTGAATATAAATAATCTTATTTAATTATTCCTCTGACACAGTTTACGTTACAGTCTCATGAAAAATCCAAAAATGACGACTAAATTATTTAGTTTAAACTATGAAAACCGAATTGATTTAATTCCTAACATTGTATCGGTAATCAAAAACTTAGGGCTTTTAATCGAAACTATCTCTCAATCAAAAACCGATATCCTTTTATAACTACACTCAAAAAACAATATTATTAATTATGATTACCACCATCAATTTTAATAATCTCCCCTGTACAGAAATTTCCATCCTCGGAAGCCAGCATAGCGACCACCCCAGCAACATCTTCTGGTTTGCCCATAGACATTCCCATTCGGCCTAGGTGTTCTAATAATGTATAGTCAACATTTTCACCTAAATTTTCCAAAGGGTTATTGTTTGTCATTCCTGTGGCTATCCCCCCTGGAGCTACTGCATTTATTCTCACCCCTTGCTTAAGGTATTCCCAAGCTAATGCTTTGGTCATTGCAACCACACCACCTTTACTTGCAGAATAACCTGGCATATATGGATGACCAAAAAAAGCCGATGTTGAAGCCGCATTGACAATATTTCCTTGAGTTTTTAATAAATGAGGTATTGTCTCACGTATGGTCAAAAAAGTTCCTAATAAATTCACTTGTATAGGTAGCATAAATTGCTCAATGGTAGTCTCTGTTGTCACTGAAGATCTTAAGATACCTGCCATATTAATTAGAACATCTATTTTTCCTTCTTTGGCAACTACCGTTTTTACCATGTTTTTTACCTCCAGCTCCTCACTTACAGAAGCCTTAAGAAACCAAGATTTGCTTCCCGCCAAACGACACGTCTCTTCAAGTCCTTCTTCATTAACATCCACTGCTATAACCCTAGCCCCTTCTTCGGAAAGCCTAATTGCACATGATCGTCCCATTCCCGAACCAGCACCTGTAATAATTGCGACCTTGTCGTCAAATCTTTTTAAATTACTCATTTTTAAGATTATTTTAATTGTTTATAGAATTATATATAATGTCTAACTTATTTCAAAAGTTAAGTTTATAAGAATAACATGTATTAGACCAGTCATTTTAAAGCTTTATGATTTTATCACATGAAACTATATCCATCTTTAAACCTTTAGCTAGAACTAATCGCTGGATAACGATGTCTTCACATTTTTTAGTTTTTATTATCATTTTAAAACTCTTATCGTCCAGTTCAAAAGAAAGTAATTCAATCTCGGCTATGTACTGCTTTAGATAATTGAGAATTTCCTCTCTTCTAACCAGTAATTTTTTACAGACAGAAAAAACTAATATATATGGCATCGAAAAATTAATCGGATTTAAAAGAAATTAAAACATAAAATTACTTGAGCGCATCAAAGAAGACCCATTTTTTATTACATAAATTTCAAAAAGTATGGACATTAAAAATCCATTTCTATTATTTAGTCTTCCATTTATTCTTTGTTTTTCTGAATTAACTAAATAGTTTAAACGTTTTATTTTTTCCATTCCTTCTATTTCCTTTTTTAAACCTTTTAACTTAGCAGGGAGATATTGCCTATCTCTGTAGAAAGTCTTTAATAATTTCGTCCTTTCTATATATTGAGATCGGTATCTGTACAAGCTAATAAGCGGCTTTTCTTGAATAGGAGCATGAAGCGTCATTTGGTCTATATAGCGGTAACATCTCTCAATCTCATCACGCAAGACAAGTTCTAAAAGTCCGGACAAGTTATTGAAGTAACGATAGATTTTATCTCTGGGAATATTAAAATCAATAATTTTCACATGCCTGAACCCAACTCTCTCTAAAACCACTTTAGCATCTGAAATAGAATCGTATACAAAATCCGCAATTTTCATGATATTATATTCAGTTTTTGAGCGATTAAAGACTAATTGATAAAAGAGGAATTTTGCTTGAGCTAGCCATCTCTTTTGTTTTACTCCTGTGAATAACGGAATTCCAAAAGCCATAGCGATAAGGTACCATAATCAGGATATCTGCATTCAATTTCTCTATTTCTTGTTCAATAGCTTTTACAATAACGTCTGCATAAACATCTTTATAGGTATGATTTAAATCCAAGAAATTCTGTTTAATACCTTCCATCATATAGGGTACAAGAATTTCTTCGGCTGACTTTCGCACATGAAATATCTCTACCTGAGCATCGAATGATAAAGCAAATTTTCGAACGTTTTGTAAAACTTGTTGATGTACACCTCTTAAAATATCGCATGCAAACAAAATAGTTTTGATACCGTTATATTTAGCATGAATAGGAATACTTAAAATCGGACATTTAAGACGGTTGATAAGCAAAGATGTTGTATTTCCCATAATGTCCTGTATCATGCTTTTATCAGCCATTCCAGTTACGATCATCTCAGCACCGTAACGGACCTTGCAATTGTTAAGTTCCTCCAAAAACAAACCTGATGCAGAATAAGTAATTACTTCGATACCATAATCTTTCATTAGACTATTGGCCACACTTGTTAACTGGTCCACTCGGATCTTGGCTATCCGGTCTATTTCATCGACCGAAAGCCGTGCATTAAGGGTATGGACAGATACTGAAAAGAAATTAAAAAGTACAACGCGGAATTCTTTACCTTTTAAGGCTTCGGCTACAAATCGCATCGCGTTGTGTGAAGCCTTGGAAAAGTTTGTTGCAACTATTACTGTTTGCATATTATAAACATTTGTAAAATTAGGCTAATAAAAAGCATCCGGTGCTATAAAAACACCGGAATGAGAGTAAAGGAACTTATTTTATTTTAAAGGAATTGCGTAACCAATTGAGGCCATAATCCCCCTATTTTTAATAGATGTCTGTTTACCTAAATCGCTTAGTCCTAAATTGTATCGAGCATCAACAATAACTTTTCCCATCCCTAATGGCACAGCTACCCCAGCCCCCATCTGAAGACCGAAATCAAGTTTTTTTAGTTTTTCCCCGTAATTCTTGATGACTTTTGATTCCTTATCCATCAAAAGACCTATTGAAGGTCCAGCATTTACGTACACGGGGCCAAAGGAGTATTTCGCCAAAACAGGTAATTCCAAATAATTGAGATCTAAATCAGTTTTAACGTTCCCATTTTTTAATCTGGTCCCTTTTCCAATATAATTCAATTCAGGTTGAATTGAAAAATTCTGAATATTGGTATTGAATTTAACTCCCACTCCGCTCTGAATTCGCGTTCTCATTTTTTCTCCATCCAAATTACCAATATTCTGTTTCGAAAAATTCACACCAATTTTAGGAATAATTTCAACCTGTTGAGCTTTTCCGAAAAAACCGATTCCGATCAGTGCACTTGCAAGTAATAGTCTTTTAATTTTCATTGTCTTAATGTTATTTGATTGCTACAAAACTATATGGTCTTTGCGCTAAAGCAATCTAAAAACTGTCCCAAGCGGCTAAATTTGAGGTTGAACTTACAACGTATGGATACTGAAACGGCAACCCGGTAAGACATTCGGAAAGCCAGAGAATGTGAAAGCGAAATACTGCATTGAACTGGCCGTTAATTCCTATTATGATTTTCCAAATAGTGTCGTGCTGTTTCAGTCACAGACGGTTTCGTTTCAGATGCGATTATTGCTGCTTCAGACACATAATGCTTTTTTGCTCATCAAAATCTATAGTTATTTGTGCCTGAAATTTTAATCATAAAAAAGATGGTAAAGCAAAAATTCAAAGCAATGAACAATATCAGATTATGTGCAACCACATTAACAATAGCCATATTTTTGAGTTCTTGTGGAGGACAAAATCAGGAGCAGGGCTATGAGCAGCAACCTATAAATACCGATTTTATCGGATTGCAAGCGTCTCCCTCAACAATAGTACAATCCTATCCGGGTACGATCGAAGGAATAGTAAATGTTGACATAAGAGCCCAAGTAACGGGTTATTTAGATATAATTTATGTAAAAGAAGGTGATTATGTGCAAAAAGGGCAACCGTTATTTAAAATCAAAAGTGATGTCTTTAATGAGCAAGTAAATAACAATCGGGCATCTCTAAAGGCTGCAATGGCCTCACAGGCGAACGCATTAATTGAATTGGAGAAAATAAAACCCCTAGTCCAGGGAAAGGTTGTGTCGGAATTACAACTTCAAACCGCACAGGCACAATATGACTCAGCAAAAGCACAAGTGGAACAGGCAAAATCTGCGCTAAATTCTTCGCAAATAAACGCTGATTTTGCGGTCATTAAAGCTCCTGTGAGTGGTTACATTGGCAGAATTCCTAGTCGCATTGGTAATTTGGTTAGCCCGACGGATACAAATCCGATGACGACATTGTCAGAAATAAATCAAGTCTATGTTTATTTCAATTTAAATGAAGCTGAATTTATTGATTTTACAAATGCCAGAAAACAAGATGAAGGTATGAATACCGTTGAGATTATTATGGCAGATGGTAATCGTTATCCCCATAAAGGCAAGGTAGAGATTGCAAGCGGAAATATTGATAGAAATACGGGATCAATAGCTTTAAAAGCTGTCTTTGCTAATCCAGATAAGGTGTTAAGATCTGGAGGTACTGCCAGGGTGATGTTGACGAAAAGCCTAGATAACGCTTTAGTTGTCCCAATGGCCAGTGTCAAAGATATACAAGACAAATTTTTCATATACACTTTGACAGATAGTAATACTGTTCAAATGAAACCTATAGAAATAAAGGGGCGTTCGGGCGCAAATTATATTGTTAAGAACGGTGTTAAACCCGGAGATAAGATTGCTATAAACGCAATAGACCAACTTACAGAGGGTGTAAAAGTAGCGCCAAAATTAGTGAGTTTGGACTCATTAAATAATTAAAATTTACTCAGGAATCTTATGTTAAAAAAAATAATTGATAGACCAGTAATGGCCACTGTTATCTCGGTGGTTTTATTGATATTAGGTGCCATAGGTTTGCTCACCTTACCCGTGACTAGGTTCCCTGATATCTCCCCGCCTACTGTTATGGTGTCGGGCAGTTATCCTGGTGGTAACAGTGAAGCCGTAATTCGCTCGGTAGTAACTCCACTTGAAGAACAGATCAATGGGGTGGAAAATATGCAATATATAAAATCCACCGCAAGTAATGACGGATCATTCTCTATTTCTGTAATTTTCAAACAAGGGGTAAACCCTGATCAGGCAGCAGTGAATGTACAAAACAGAGTACAACAAGCGACGCCAATACTTCCACAAGAGGTTATCAGAATGGGATTGACCACTTCCAAACAGCAGAATAGCATGATCATGATTTTCAATGTATCTACAAAAGATAATAGTAAATATGATGAATTGTTTTTACAGAATTACGTAAATATCAATGTTATTCCACAGATAAAACGTGTTCCGGGAGTAGGTCAAGCGCAAGTTTTCGGGCAAAAAGACTATTCGATGCGCGTTTGGTTAAATCCTCAAAAAATGGCGTCCTATGGTTTAATTCCTTCAGATGTAAGTACTGCAATAGGAAATCAAAGTATCGAAGCAGCCCCAGGTAAGCTTGGAGAAGAATCTCACGCACCGCTGGAGTATGTGATGCGTTATAAGGGTAAGAAGAATTTACCAGAAGAATATGAAAATATCGTAGTCAAAAGAGATGGTCCGCAATTGGTAAGACTAAAAGACGTTGCGCGAATTGAGTTCGGATCTATAAACTATAGTGGAAACTCGACCACAAATCAAAAAAACTCGGTAACCGTAGCAATTTTGCAGACTACTGGCTCAAATGCGAATGATATTGAAATCGGCATAAAGGACGTATTGTTGAAGGCTTCGAAAAATTTTCCTCCGGGGGTGGAGTATTCTAGTTTAATGAGTACAAAAGATCGTCTTGATGAAGCCACAGGACAGGTAAAATCGACATTGATTGAAGCATTTATTCTTGTATTCATCGTCGTGTTCCTGTTTCTACAAGATTTTAGATCGACAATTATTCCAGCCATAGCTGTACCTGTAGCGATTGTTGGGACGTTTTTCTTTCTTCTTGCTTTCGGCTTTACCATAAATGTATTAACACTATTTGCACTTGTTTTGGCGATAGGGATTGTAGTGGATGATGCAATTGTCGTCGTCGAGGCTGTGCATAGTAAGATGGAAGGAACGAACTTGACAGGAAAAGAGGCTACTCACAGCGCTATGGGTGAAATTACAGGTGCTGTAATTTCGATCACCTTGGTCATGTCAGCGGTGTTTATTCCCATTGGTTTTATGACTGGCTCCGCTGGTATATTTTATAAACAGTTTGCGTATACCTTAGCGATAGCCATTATTATTTCAGCTGTCAATGCCCTTACACTGACACCTGCATTATGTGCGCTTTTACTTAAAAACAACCATGCTGAAGGGCATCATGATTCCAATGAAAAACAAGGTTTCAAAAAGCGTTTCTTCAATGGGTTCAATGCAGGTTTTGACAATCTTACAGGTAAATATATAAAGGGACTGAAATTTTTAATCGCTAAAAAATGGCTAGGTGTCGGTCTTATTGTAGTGGTTACTGCTGTAGCTGGATGGCTGATGGTCAGCACACCAAAAAGCTTTGTTCCAATGGAAGATGATGGTTTTGCCATTATTAGCATCAGTATGCCTCCTGGAACTGCTTTGGACCGAACTACAGCTGCGGCAAAGAAAGTGGATCAAATACTGGCAAAATTCGAGTCTGTTAAATCCAGTTCTATAATCACGGGGTTTAACATCCTTTCCAATAGTGCTAGCCCTGCCTATGGGATGGCCTTTGTGAAATTCAAGGACAAAAAAGATCGTGGAGAAGTGAAAGATATTGATCAAATAATGGAACAGTTAACCGCAGAATTTGCTACGGTAAAAGAAGCAACAGTAATGGCTTTCCGTAGCCCACCAGTTGAAGGATATGGTGTCACAGGCGGTGCCGAGATTGTACTGCAGGACAAAACCGGTAAATCCGCAGAGAACTTGAAAGCGATGTCGGACAAGGTGATCGGGGAAATAATGCAGCAACCCGGCGTACAATATGCATACACTACCTTCCGCACAGATTTTCCGCAACTGGAGCTCGAAGTGGACGAAGACAAAGCCCAGCAAATGGGAATAGAGGTCAGTGAAATGATGAACGCGATACAGACCTACTTTGCAGGGGATCAGTCTTTGAATTTCACACGCTTTGGAAAGTTTTATCGTGTAAACGTAAAAGCAGATGGCATTTTCAGAACAGATGAAGAAGCCTTCAATGAGATTTTCGTACGCAATGATAAAAATCAGATGGTTCCTGTCAAATCTATTGTAAAGCTGAAAAAAGTGTACGGACCAGAATCATTAAATAGATATAACTTATTTAATGCACTTACGATTAGTGTGGTCGCGAATCCAGGAGCCAGTAATGGGGAAATTATGGAAAACTTAGAAAAGAATGTATTAGATAAATTACCATCCGACTTCGGCTATGAATGGACTGGATTGAGTCTTGAAGAAAAATCCGCTGGTAACCAAACTTTGATCATTCTGTCGCTATGTCTTCTTTTTGTATACTTTTTGCTTGCCGCCCAATACGAAAGCTATCTTCTTCCATTGGCCGTTCTATTATCTATACCAACAGGTATTTTAGGAGCTTTCGCGTCTATTAAAGCTGTTGGATTGGACAACAATATCTATGTGCAGGTAGGACTTATCATGCTTATCGGATTGCTGGCGAAAAATGCAATCTTGATTGTTGAGTTTGCAGTACAAAGACGTGCCTCAGGGTATTCCATTATGGAGTCTGCAATTGACGGCGCAAAATCCAGACTCCGTCCAATCATCATGACTTCTCTTGCCTTTATCGTGGGGATGGTGCCTTTGATGGTCGCTACAGGAGGATCAGCAGTAGGTAACAAATCTATCAGTACCGGCGCAGCAATAGGCATGTTGACTGGGGTTATTTTTGGGATTTTTGTTATTCCATTATTATATATGGCGTTTCAATATCTCCAGGAAAAAATTTCAGGTAAGAATAAAGTTCAGAAAACACAAACAATTGAATAATGATATTTTCAAGAAACAAGATAATCTATAGCGTAGGATTGGCAGCTTTGCTGTCCTCCTGCTCTGTAGGCAAACAATATACTCGTCCGGAGATTAGCACACCGGAAAACTATAGACAACCAGTACAGCTAACTGGAGATACCGTGAGCTTACCTTGGAAGACATTTTTCAAGGATCCTAATTTGACGTTATTAATAGATCGCGCACTGGAAAAAAACAAAGATATTTCGGTTGCTTTACTGAATATCCAACAGATGGAACTTTCGTACAAGCAAGCAAAACTCGGTCTGCTTCCAAATGCGGAATTGAGTGTTTCAGCAGCAAGAAATTATTTATCGAAAACTTCCCTTAATGGATCTTTAAGCGAACAGATCACGGGCAAAAGTTACATGGATGACTACACCGCTACCCTGTCGGTATCCTGGGAAGCAGATATCTGGGGAAAGGTGAAGATGCAAAAAGAATCTGCGAAAGCTAATTTCTTCATGCAAAAGGAAAATATGCTTGCTTTAAAAACCAGATTGATCAGTCAAGTTGCTCAGGCTTATTATAACCTGGTGACCCTCGATCAGCAATTAAAAGTGGCAAACCGTAATATTCTATTAAGTGATAGCACGCTCTCCATGATAAAGCTTCAGTTTGAATCTGCCCAGGTTAATTCATTGGCCGTAGAACAAGCGGAAGCCCAAAAGAAGACAGCTGAACTTTTGGTTCCATTGACCAAACAAAACATTGCGGTACAGGAAAATGCACTCAGCATACTTTGTGGAAGCTTTCCAGAAGGCATAAAGCGCTCGTCCACGCTTGAGACCGATATGTTTGAACAACAGTTTGCTCTGGGAATTCCAGCAGGTGTTCTGAGCAGAAGACCTGATGTAAAGGCGGCAGAATATGCCGTAGTGATAGCCAATGCGAACACTGGAATAGCAAAAGCACAGATGTATCCTTCGCTACGGCTTACTCCTTCGATCGGTACAAATTCATTTCAGTTTAATAATTGGTTTGACCTACCTGGATCATTAGTAAAAAATATCGCTGGAAACATAACCCAGCCGATTTTTAAAAATAAGCAGCTAAAAACGGATTATGAAGTAGCTAAGTTAGAGCAGGAAAAATCTGCAGAGCAGTTCAGGCTTTCGGTCATGACTGCTGTGGGAGAAGTTTCGGATGCTTTGGCGAAAAGACAATATGCAAATGAACGGGCTGAATTGGTAAGATTAAAGCAAGCCTCTCTTGAAAAAGCAGTGAAGGACGCTATGCTCCTTTACAAGAGTGCCATGGCTACTTATCTTGAAGTTATAACAGCTCAAAACAATGCGCTGCAAAATGATCTTGAAGCGGTCAATATCCAGAAGGAACAAATGGATGCAACGATGGAACTGTATCGTTCTTTAGGTGGCGGTATAAATTAAATAGGTGATTTAATTATATATTGAGGCTAGCTGTTTGTAAAGCTAGCCTTTTTTACTTCTAAATTCCAAGCTAAGAATCCAGCCAATCCTTTAATAGATTTGCCTTTTCCCGGCTCACAATAATTTCAAATTCCACATCATGTAAAACAACCTTTAATTTTCGATTGAAGTGGTTAATAACCTGTTTTACGGAATCAATGTGAATAAAAAACTGTCTATTGGCGCGAAAGAAGATTTTTGGATCTAATTGCGTTTCTAATTCATCCATGCTCTGACTTATAGTAATATCTTTACCGCTCTTCAGACGTGCCTTAGTGATCTTCATCTCAACATAAATACAACTTACATCATCTACAAAAACAGTCTGGAATCCATCCCTAAATGGCGTTAAAAAACGTGATCTATAAGCTTTTGGCTTAATAAAATTCACCAATTGTTGTATAGAAGCAATATTCTTTAAAACCGATTCTCTATCTTCCGCCTTTTGTAAAGCCGTAAATAATTCACTCTTTTCTACGGGTTTTAATATATAGTCAACACTATTATATTTAAAGGCCTGTACAGCATATTCATCATATGCTGTCGTAAAGATGATAGGGCAATCCACTTCCACTTTATTAAAAATATCGAAACTAATCCCATCTGAAAGCCTCACATCCATTAGCGCAACATCAGGCCTTTCGTTTTGCAAAAACCAATCCACCGTATCTTCTACACTATCCAATACAGCCATTATGACTATTTTGGGGTTTATTTCTTTTATTAACCGCTTTAGACGGTCAGCATTTAACTTTTCGTCCTCAATTATTATTATCTTCTCTATCATAATTTATTAGATGAATTAAGACCTCAAATTTATCTTTACTTTTCTTAACCTTTGGCAAAGTTTTATTCAGTAGCTTGAATCTACGAATGATATTATTCAGTCCTATACCGGTAGAAGTTATCGCAGGGCTGTCAATAGATGACAATGTATTATCAACAATAATAATTCCTTTCTCGGGATTTGTCAAATTAATTAGCAATGGATTTTTTTTATTCGTTGTATTATGCTTGATTGCGTTTTCAATAAGTAGCTGCAATGTCAGAGGCGGAATAAAAAGACCTTTACTATGAGGCTGAATGGATATATTGAACTGCACACCATTACCAACCCTATTTTCTATCAAAAAAATATAAGCATACAGGAATTTGATCTCTTCATCCAAGGAAATCAAATTTTTCTTGCTATTCACTAAAAGATAACGATATACTTTTGAAAAATTTTCTGAGTACTCATACCCCAGTTGCTGATCCTCCAATATCAATTCAGAGAGAACGCTTAGGTTATTAAATATAAAATGTGGGTCCAATTGAAGTTTAAGTGCACTCAGTTCGGCTTCGGTTGTAGCTTGTTTCAATTCTGATAATTTTATTCTCTGCTCTGCAGCTTCAGTGGAAGTAGCCACCCAATTGTTGATTAAATAACTTACTGTGTTGACAAAAATTATTATGAAAGATATTACTAAACTAGCGATTATCAATTGCAGAGCACCTCTAATCTCATCATTTGTCGGCACGGGGTTGAATTCGGATGAGTTTTGATAAGCAATCGCAAAGAATATCATGTTTAGGAATAGAAAGATAAAAACTATTGAAAAATTTATTAAAACTTCCAACATAAGTCGTTTCCACTTACTTTGCTGCCAGGGAACAACTTTATTTAATCTATTATGAATAAAAATGCTCGATTCCGAAATGAGGAAGTAAAATAAGAAACCTATTATCCATTCGGCAACAAGCTCCCAAACATCGCGTTTAAAATATTCATGCCAAAATACTGAATATGGGTCTAGAAGAAACGATACTAAATAATATAATAAAAAAGCTAAAAATACAAGCATCAACCTCTTTACCCTATCCGGTACAAATCGCTGGGAACTAGAAGTGTCTTTTGGTTCTTCCACTTTTTTCATTATATCGTCAATTAAAATTATTTATCAAATGATTTGGTTCGTTATTTACGGTAAACAACAAAAGCCTACATCTTATGTGTGGTATTTTATATTATAACAAAGATTAGACTAAAAACGGAAACTTAAGTACTCATTATCGCTCAACCTGCAAAATTGATAACTCAAAAGGTCTAATTGATAGTTGAAGTGTCGAATGATTATCTTACCACAAAATACGATAATGAGCATTGAACATTATAGACTTCAAAAACTTTTAATTAAAAAAACAAATTAGATATATAAAAATGGGGTGGATACCAGCTGATATCACCCCATCAATATTTTCTCCTTATAAATTCTAAGTATCTTAAAGAATTACTAATTCAGTTTCTTGGAAAGTATATTCTCTAAATCCTGGTGACTTAACCTTCGCCCGATAATGGTTCCATCGGGAGAGATAAGAAAACTATCGGGTATCGGCTGGACCCCGTATAGTTCTGCGACTGGAGCTTTTCCGTTAGAAAGATCTGAGGCTTGCGGCCATATTAGCCCGTCTTTGACAATTGCTTCTTTCCACTTTTTTTCATCCTTTTTCACGTCAATTGAATATTGCAAGATAGTAAAGCCTTTGTCTTTAAACTTTTCATAAATGACCTTCATATGCGGATGTTGTGCGCGGCAAGGAACACACCAATGCGCCCAAAACTCAAGCAGAACATATTTTCCTTTAAAATCACTTAATTTTATCGGAGCTCCTGTAGTATCAGACGATGTGAAATCCGGTGCTTTCTTACCTATTGCGACTGTTTTGCTCGCATTTAATTTCTCGCCAATATATTTACCCTGAACCGAGGTTTTCAAATCTGACGAAAGATTTGTATATAAAGTATCCGCGAGACCAACTGGCAAATTATCTTGGAGAACATAAAGATAGCCCAAACTAATATTAGAATGCGGGTATTGCCTTATAAAAGATAATTTATAACTATTGACCGAATCACTTTTGCTCTTTATTGATGCAGCGAGGTTTTTATAGTCAGTCGTTCCCTCGTCTAGATTTCGTGTTTTTTGAACCAATGCAGATCTCCTTTTATATAAAGGCAATAAAAACTCTTGCGTTTTGGTATAAGCTTCATTTGTTTCCGTACCCGAAATTTTGATTTCATCAGGAAGATCTACATTTCCTGTGATTTTTATTTTCCCAGGCTCTAAATAAAAGTAGGAATTTTTGCGGGGGTTTATTTCTCCAAAATGTAGGTGTACAAATCTTGACTTATCCGTAGATCCTTTCAGTTCAAACTTTCCGCCGACACTTGTAGTTGTCAACGTATCAATTTTTTCATTAGCACCGTCTTTATAGACAATGATAAATACCTTACTATTGTTCAAACCTTTTATCTGGCCACTGATTTGATAGTTCCCCCCCTTAGATTTTTGGGCTTGGGCTTTATAACCTAATGATACCAAAAAAACACATAGGCCGATATTTAAGATTGTTTTTATTTTATTCATCTTACTTATTGTTTGTTAATTAATTTCTAATAGTTATTCTGAACAATTACCCCATTGCTCGAAATGATCTCTGTCGAAGGAATAGGACTGGCATATCTTCTGGAATTCTTTGGCAAGGAATAGCTTTTTACCGGTTCATTGAACAATACATTTGTACCAGTATAGGGATAAAAATCGCGTTTCAAAATGACATCATCGTTTGGGTCTTCATTATTATTGAAACGTCTAATATCAAACCAACGTTGGACAAATGGCATTTCTCTTCTCCTTTCTTCTAAAATCCGTTTTATAGCTTCTTCTTTAGATGATGCTGTGAGATTCACCCAAGGACCTGGTCTCATCCGCTTGGCCCGCAATATGTTCACTGTATTCATGGCATTTTGAACTTCATTGAGACGGGCCTGTGCTTCTGCCTTTATTAAAAGTGTTTCCGCAACTGTCGGCCCAGAAGGTATCCATTCCTTAAAAAAGAAGACATATCCCGGATAGCTATAAGCTGGTTTGACCATCCCCCGATCGTAGGAATAGTTTTCTACCATATGATATGCATATCTTAGATCATTCTCTTTGTCATAGAGCGCGAGTAGTTCCTGGCTTGGAATATACCACCAAGTTCCTATACTTAACATCCGAAAATATAGAAACTCCTTCCAGGCAATCATATCTGTTTGGTCACTTTGGTTGTTATGTGTATATGGATATTTCAAGGTCACCGTTTCTGCCTGTGGGGTACCAGCATTGATTCCGACAGTACCGTCAATGCCATAACGCATTTCAGTGTTATAATCGACAAGTGAATTATATCCCTTTAAGGTTTCGTCCGCGTATGTTACAGCTTTATTGTAATCATTTCTATGCAGATAATAACGAGCCGCAAAAGCATTTACGGCTTCTTTACTTGCTCGCCAATGCCGAGGGCGACCCGACTGGGTTAAAGAAACTGGGGTCTTAAGCGCTTCAGAAAGATCCGATTCAATGAGTTCGTATACTTTCTGCAAAGGTTGCCGTTCAATCGGTTCCTCAAAACTCGTACTTGTTTTAAGCGGAAGACCTAATTCATTTTTATTGGCCTCGGTGTAGGGCAGGCAATATGTATTTGCAAGTACCCAATAACTGTAGGCACGGATAAAATGGGCATCTGTTCTTATGATTTCTTTCTCCTGATCTGATCCTGTAACGTTTCCCAAATTGCTGAGAGCCATATTTGCCGTAAATATCTTCTTATATTCATTAGACCAAAAATTATCAGCAATGTCATTAATTAAATACTGAGAATCCCATGTTGAAAATTGGATACTTGCAATATTTGAAAGCACCGAACGTCCGCCATTATATAGGTCAATGGTCATTCCCCAGTCGTCTGTTCCATACGCCTGAGCACGGTTACTTTCGTAAAAAAAAGTAGATTGATTATCCAACAAAGCGTTGAGCTGTGCAGTAGTTTTAACAACTAGGGCAGACGTCTTGGATGGTGGTTCTTCTAAAAAACGCTTGCATCCAAAAAATAGTACAGATGAAGAAAATAAAATTAAAAGGTTGCAGTTATTTAAATATCTATTTTTCATGATTTCTGTTTTTATAGTTCACATTTGATACCCAAAGAGATTCTTGGTTGCGGTTTGAGTGTGCCTAAAGGATACTCTGGATCTTCTCCAGCTTTATTGGCTACAATTGTGAACAGGTCATTTCCCTGGGCGAATACTTGGACACGTTTCATATTTATTTTCGATCCCAAACGTGAAGGGAGATTATAGGTTAAATTGACTTCTTGCATTCGAAGATGAGATGCATTCTCAACCAAATAGCTCATGTAGGGATGGAATCTACCCCAAAAATAGTATCTAGGCTCTATCTGATTGAGAGGTAGTGGAACAATCTGCATTGGGTCACCATTTACTACTTCATTAATCTTTTTATTTGGTAATACCCGCGATTGTAATGTTGCAGGATAATTAAAGCCCTCGCGTTTAAATTTATGTCCAAATTTCCCAGTAACTATAAAAGAAAAATTAAAATCATAGACCTTAAATGAGTTTGTGAATCCGAATGTGTAGGGCGCTACCGTAGTACCCATATTTAGCAAGTACTTCGTTCCGTCGCCCGGTGTATATGACGCAAAATCAAAAAAAGTACCATTTGGCCCAGCTACAGTAGGCTGGTTATTTTTTATACCAGTATAATCATAAGCCCAAAGTGTATTCGCATCCCTTCCTTCTACATAAGCAGCTGTTCCACCTCCTACTAACCCAGAGGCGGTATAATTCGCAACGAACAGTTGAGTGATCTTATTCTTATTGTATGAAAAGTTAGCATTACCACGCCAAACAATATCATTACCTTTCAAACGTTGCACTGTACCAATTTCCAGTTCAATACCTTTATTGGTCATTGAAGCATTGTTAAGGTTCTGACGTGTCGTTCCATTAACAGCTGGAATAGAAAGCGCAGCTATCAAATCCCGTCCCGACTTATTGTAAACATCAACTTTACCAAAAATCGATCCTCCAAATAAGCTGTAATCTACCCCTATGTTCCAAGTACCTGTTTTCTCCCAGCGAAGATTGGGATTTCCATAACTCGATATCGTTGCTCTATAATCTCCTGTATAAAGATTTGGAGATGGTTCTATGGCAATGAGAGGGCGGAAAGATGTTGACCTATCAACATTCCCGTTATAACCATAAGTAGCCCTTAACGCTAAATGATCCACCCATTTGCTTTCTTCCATAAATTTCTCCTTATTTATCCGCCAGCTCCCCCCTATTGACCAAAAAGGAGCATAGCGGTAAGAGGGATCATCTGTAATAAGGTTAGAAGCATCGGTACGAATGCTGCCCGATAAAGTATATTTTGTTTTATAGGTATAGGATGCATTGCCAAATAGCGAAAAATATCGATCCGTTACGTGTGTAAATTTGTTAACATATTCGAATGATTGATTAAACCCGGTCCAACCAAGTATTGGAGCAGTCGGAGTTCCTGGACCATTAGGAAATATTCCTACGCCAAGAGTTTCATTATTGTACCCATAAGCTATCGGTGGAGTAAAACTTTGGGATACCAGATTATTTATTTCTGTTCCTCCAATAAATGTGATTTCGTGATCTTCCTTAAATTTCCTTTCAAAATTCAACTGATTTCTGAAAATATAGGATTCTGTCTTGATACGACCTTGTTCAAGAATTCCTCCTTTTGGCAGATTTGGCGTCACGCGGTTCGTTGTCCTGTTCCAACTAGCAGCAGAGTTAACAGTATTCCTGACATAGAAGGTATTTTCATTGTTCCAGTTTCTATTATTTGTATTAAATAATTCGTACTGAATTTTCGTATCAAATGTAAGTCCTTTGATAATCTTAAATGAAAGACCGGCTTGCAAACGGGTATTTAACTGCTCACTTGTATATTTTCGATTTTCAATTTCCTGAATTGGATTGTATGTCCAATCGGCATATGGGAACAAAGAGGTAGGAACCAACTTATCAATAATAGGCGTATAATATTTGCCTATGTTATTTAACGAACCATCTTCGTTTCTAAGCATTTCGTAAGGCGCAATATTCGCGATATCAGCCAATGGATTTGGAGAGCCATACGGATTGACATTATAATTTACGCCACTTCTGTTAATTTTATTATAGTTTACAAGTCCGCTGAAATTGAGCTTTAACCACTTAAATATATCTGCCGAAGTATTGTAGTTAACGGTGTATTTTTTATTGTTCGAATATTTGAAATTTGATTGTGTGTTCTCATAAAGTAGAGAAACACGGTTGCTCATCTTTTCATTTGAACCTGAGAAATCCAGATTGTATTGTTGAACAGTTGGGTTTTTTAACAATTCATCCTTTATCTGCTTTTTATTGCTAAGACCTTTGTATTTTGATAGCAATGCATCGCGCTCCTGTAATGATATTTTTCCCAAATTATACTCACTTAAGGCTATTGTTCCTGGAGACCATGCTTTATAAACATCATTGGGAAATATTCCTACGTTGATACTTGCGCCCCAGTTTCCAAAAGACTTCATTTCATAATCTATAGTTTCAGCGGATGATGCGAGCGGATTTACATAGTCGAGATCCAGTTTTTTTGAAATCCGAGTAAAAGCAGAAAAGTTTATAGCCAGTGGAGTCCCTTTTTTTCCTTTTTTTGTTACAACTACAATAACACCATTTGCTGATTTAGCTCCCCAAATTGAAGCAGCAGCAGCATCCTTCAATACGGTAACACTTTCAACATCATTAGGATTTATTGTACTGAAATCTCCCTGGATCGGAAATCCATCGACCACTACTAATGGAGCCGCATTTTGGTTTCGGACGCCAAATGGATCACGGATATTTAGCGCTGTCTGACCTCTTATCTCAAATCGGGGGTTACCGTCGGCATCTAGTGTAGACTGCATACCGGCAGTAGTTCCAATTAATCGTTGCGAAATATCGGTCGCAGGTTTTTCCAACTGTTCTTGACTAATCGTATTAAATGCCCCTGTTGCCCTTTCCTTAGAGATGGTCTGATATCCGGTATTAACCACCGCAACCTCTTCTAAAATCGAAGTTGACATTTCCATTTTAACGACGATATCGCGTGATTTGCCAATTGATATTTCCTGTGTCTTATATCCTAAAAAGGATATTTGGATCTGTTGGTTTTCACCAATATTACTGATCTTAAATTCACCTTTGGCATTTGTGTTCACGATTAAGTTGGATCCCTTTAACCGAATTGTTACCCCTGTCATCGGGCGCCCCTTCTCATCGAGTACGATACCATTTAAATCACCCACCACTTTTGAGCCCGAATCTGAATGCTGACTTTTAGATTGTCTCTTTCTAATCATAACAGTCTTATCGCTTATCACATACTGTATAGGTTGATCCGCAAAACAATATTTTAAGGCGTTAATGATATTTTCGTTTCTTAAATCAATATTGATTGGTTTAAGTTCGGCTAAGTCTTTGTCTAGGTAAATAAAGTCGTAACCAGTCTGCGCACTAATTTTGTCAAGTACTTTTCGCAATGAAATACTTTTCTCCTTGATGGTTATCTGTGCATTGGTTATAGCGCTTACCTGAACTAAAGAAATAAGCATTATGAATGTGGTCAGCTTCATAATAATCAAAAATTTCCGGGGTATCAGGACACACCAAGATATCCCCAATTTTTCATAAATTTTCACTAATTTTGAGTAGTTTGGTTAAATAAATAAGTTCGGGTTATGAATTTACGTATGGCCAAGCAGTATAGACGGGGGTAGGTCGAAGTGCTCCCGTTTTTAATAGATTACTACTTAAGCCTAAGTTATAGCTTACGGCATAACGGTAATCCTCCTTCCTTCTATTTTAAATTTGACAGCCTGTGTATAAGATATCTTTTCCAGTATTTTCGATATATTATCGTTGCGGCTTATCGAACCAGTAAAAACCTTATCGCTTACATCCGCCTTTATATCCACCTCCACATTGTACCAACGCGCAAGTTTTTTCATAATACTTTCAAGTCCTTCACTATGAAATACAAATTTACCATTCTTCCATGCGATCGCCTTATCCCCATCAACTTCTAAAACTTTGATTTTCTGATTATCAAAAATCGATTGTTCGTTTGGTTTTAAAATGGTATTGTTTACTTCAACAGACCCTTCGAGTAAAGTAGTTTTGATATTTCTGTCATCCTTATAGCTACTGATATTAAAATGTGTCCCCAGGACTTTTACTGTTTGGTTTTTACTTTTTACGATGAAAGGCCGTTTTTTATTCTTTGCAACTTCGAAATATGCTTCTCCCTCTAAGCTCACCTGACGATATTTGCCAGTCTCAAAATCTGACGAACATGTCAATGTGGTGGCCGCGTTCAACCAAATTTTGGTACCATCGGATAAAGTAATCTGATAAGTTCCTCCATTAGGGGTACTAATGGTACGGATTAAATCATTCGAAGAAGACGATTCATTATCTCTTTTTAAATCGACTGGAGCGCCATCCGTATAAGTAATTGTATTATCGTCAAGTAAAACGCCTTGCTTGTTTTGGTCAAGAACGATCTTTTTTCCATTCGCTAATGTCAGAATAGCTTTATTGCCACCGGCGACAATACCGATAACCTGTTTTTGTTCAGTTTTTCTTTTTAGATTAGTTCCTTGCTGGATATAGATAAAAAATCCAGCCAAAACAGCAGCAGCGGCAGCAACTGATCGAATTCCCCATGTTTTTATTCGCCTAACAACCGTCCTTCTCGGGGAAGGATTATTGAATTGTGGATCTTCTAAGATGCCTTGGAATATTTTGTCACTATCCTCTTTAAATAGAGGATATTCTCCACTCAAGTTATTCCAGTCATCTTCCATAAACCTCTCCACATCTTTTAAAGATGATGAGCTCTTTAAAAACGTTAGAAGCAGATCAAATTCATCTTTGTCAATTGTTCTTGCTGTATACTTTTCCAGAAGTTCTTTTAATAAAAGGTTTTCGTTTTTCATCATGTCGATAGCCCGTTAAGGATGCCGCTTTTGTTATATTACACCGCAAACTGGAACAGGGAGTAGTAAATTTTAAAAAAAATAATATATATTTTACAACAAACTAACAATAAAATGATTATGCAACACTTTTATTTATTCACTGTCGATAAAAGGCTGCAAAATAATTCATGGGAAAATAAAGGAAGTGAAGTATAAAAAAACGAACACTAATAATAGTTGTAAGTATTTTCTAAGATATGCTTTCAAAAACTTCACGGCATCCGAACTATGTTTTTTTACTGTTTCTTTAGAAATATTTAGTTTTTCGGCTATTTCTAAATGGCTAAGCCCCTCTTCTCTACTCATTTTAAAAATTAGCTGTTGTTGCTTCGATAGTTGATTTACCGCTAAGTCTGTGAGTTTTTTCAGCTCTGTGAGTTGTAAAGCCTCCTCTGTATTATTTGTTATATCTGAATAATTGGACCACAATTCCTCTGAAATACTGGAAAGCTTTGCTGCATCCCGTAGGCGATTTAAGCATAGTCTTTTACATATTGTGAAAAGCAGGGCTCCAATCGGACGATTTTCATCTAGCTTGTGACGAACTGACCACAATTTGACCAAGGTATCATGAACTATTTCTTCAGCATGCTCCCTATTATGCAAATATCGGATACTAAAATGATATAGCTTTTTATGCCAAATATCGAAAATATGGCGAAATGCCAGCTCATTATTCTTTTTGAGCGAAAGAATGAGCTCCTCATCAGAATATGCATGGCATGAATTCATTGTAAATTGAGATTATTTTAAGTACACAATTTGTTTTTACTAATGTACAACAAAATCAAAGGTATATTTTGTATTAATTAGATACAAATATTCAATTTTTTAGCGGTTTTTAAAAAAAATCTCTACAATAAGATTTTCATCAATAAAAAAGCGGCCCAATAATTGAATTCATTGTAGCCGCTTATTTTGATATATGCTAGAATTATTTTTCCAAAGTTGTTATCATAGCTTCAATCTCTGTCATTAGATCAGCATCATTTCTGAAACCAGCAGACTTAAACTGCATATTTCAATTTTTATGGCCTTCGAATTAACGAGACCAAAAAAACAATAAACACTTAAACTGATTTTTTCTAATACCCAAATATTTCATTGAGTGTTAACTTATCAACAGCACCCAAACTTGAAACGACACTTTCATTAAGATCCTTTTCATCTCCAACTATACAATATATATAAGATTTATTAGCTATATTATTTGCATGAAAGGATTTAAGATCTAAATATGTAATTTGAGGAACTTTATCTAAAACAGCTTTTCTATAGTCTTCAGTCAGTCCTCTTCGTTCAGCTGCTAAATAATTTGTCAAGATATCTGAACCGTTGACACGCTCGCTCGCCAATGATTTCAATAAATTAGTACGAACAGATTCCAGACCAACTTTTGATTCAGGGAGCTCATTTAAAAGCTCATTCATACCAGCTATAGCGTCTTTAAATTTATCAGATTGTGTACCAATATATGCACCAACCATCCCATGATTTTCTTTCTTTTGAGGTTGTGCATAATAAGCGTAAGTTGTGTATGCTAGAGCCTTTGATTCGCGAAGAGTCTGAAAAACCACACCTCCCATTCCTCCGCCAAAATAACTATTAAAGAATGTTACTGTAGGAATCTGGTTTTTTTCAAATATACCTGCATTTCTAATCCAAAAAACTTCAGTTTGCTTCATCGAATATTGAGCAAATAAAACCTTAGTTTCATTTGTGGGCTTTTCCTCAAATTTGGTACCCTTTTGCATTATAAAATACGGTATTTCACTATTCTTTAATGGTGTAAGATTTTTTACCAAATTATTAACTGACTGTGGGCCATAATATAGAATTCGATGTTTCGAATTTGCGAGATTATGCAGAACATTTACTAAATCCGAGGCTTTTAAGCTATCAAGCTCCTGATCAGTATACGTGTAATTAAAAGGATTTTTAGCTCCATAGCGCGCATATGCCTTTAACCCATCCATTATAGCAGTTTTATTCTCTTTTGCGTTTGCTCTCGATTTCTTTAGTCTTCCTATATAAGCTTTAAATGCATCTTCGTTAACAACACAATTATGCATAAGCTCCTGCAAAAGACCAACCGACTCTTTGAAGTTAGTATTCAAGCCCGAGATGGAAACACTACTTTCTTCATTTCCTGAATTGACCGAAAAATCCGATGCTAATTTGTAAAATGCCTTACTAAAGTCTTCACTACTTCGTTCTTTAGTTCCTAAAAATTCCAGGTATCCTACAGCCAAACCTAACAACTTGTTATCCCAGCTTCCAAAGTCAAAATGATAAGTTAGGTTAAATAATTCATTATTTTTATTCTGAACAGCCAGAACTTCAAGATCTTTAAGTTTTGATTTGGACATGTCTTTATCAAAGTTGATCCATTTGGGTTTAATATCTTGCTCTGGCATCTCATTTATCTGTCTAAGAAATGCTGATTCTACATTTCGGTTTACTGTGATTGGTGTAATAGCAGGCTTAATTACTTTATTAATGTTGTTATCTTGCCCTTTTTGCTTGTAAACCGCAACGTAATTATCATTAGAAAGGTATTTGTTAGCAAAACGTACAATGTCATCTTTGGTAATTTTAGATAATCTGTCTGTATAAGCTAATTCATTTGCCCAGTCTAGTTCAGAGGTAAATCCTGACATTAATTGATTAGCTGTACTGGAATAGCTTTCAAATAGTTTGATCTGTGCTTTCTTTTCATTGTTAACTATTGAGGTCAATAAATCATCTGAAAATTCTCCTTTTCTAAGCTTCTCTAATTCACTCAATAATAATGCTCTAACGTCATCAAGGCTTTGACCTGTTCCTGGATTTCCTTGAAGAAGCAACATAGAATAATCTTTTAACACAAAAGGGAATGCACCAGCACCCAATAATTTCTGAGACTTCACAAGATCAAGATCTATCAATCCAGCGGAACCATTGGTCAATACATTTGCCATGAGATTCAATATCTGGGCATCAGGATGTGCCGCGCCCGGAAAACGGAATCCCATCAGTAGATATTCTGATGCTGGACCATTTATTGTTTTAAGGACGGGGCTCGTAATAGGTTTCTCTTTTTCAAAAGTATATTCAGGAACGGGCTTGGGTTTCATGCTCGAAAACGACTTATCAATACGTTTAATTACATCATTAGGATCAAAATCACCTGACATGATAATTCCCATATTATTTGGAACATAATAAGTGTTGTAATATTCCCTAATAGCTTTAAGAGAAGGGTTTTTAAGATGTTCCACCGAACCTAAAATAGTCTGCTTTCCATAATTGTTGTTAGGAAACATTGCGCCAAAAATAGCCTCTTGAGATTTTCTATTATCATTATCCAAGCTTATATTTTTTTCTTCATAAACAGCCTCTAGTTCGGTATGAAATAAACGAAGAATAGGATTTCTAAAACGTTCCGACTGAACAGCTAAATACTTATCCATCACATTATTAGGAATATCTTCCACATAGACTGTTTGTTCAAAAGATGTGAATGCATTGGTCCCTTTAGACCCCATACTGCTCATCAGTTTATCATATTCATTCGGAATAGCGAATTTAGATGCTTCACCAGAAACTCTATCAATTTCTTTATAGATTGAGGCACGTTCATTTGCGTCATTACTATGATTATATTTCTCATACAGATTATCAACTTGATCTAATAAAGGTTTTTCCTTTAACCAATCCAAACTACCAAATTTATCAGTTCCCTTAAAAAGCAGATGTTCAAGATAATGTGCCAATCCAGTATGGTCTTTTGGATCCGTCTTACTTCCGGCTTTGGTGGCAATATAAGTTTGTATACGGGGCTGCTTGCTATTTGGACTGAGAACAACCGTAAGACCATTTTTGAGTTTATAGAAACGTGTGTGAACGGGATCATTTGTCACATATTTGTAAGTATACCCCCCCTCTGTACTTTCTTTCCACTGGTATTTACTTACCACCTGGGCCTCAATACCCGTCGTAATAAACAATAGCGAGAGAAATGCTATTGCCTTAAATCGATTTTTCATAAATAATTATAACATTTAAAAAATTGACAAGATTTATTTTGACAATAATGGAAATAATCAATCAAAAGCACAACTTAACTAACGAAAAACAAGAAAATAAGCAAAAAAATAGAATTTTAACAATAAATAATTCAGCTTTAAACATTAAAACATGATCAAAAGACAAATTTTTCCCATAAAATTGAAAAGAAGAAGGATATAAAATGGGTATTTTATTCAACTGGCTATAATAAACACATATGCTGTTAGTTAACGATAATTTTTAATATAGCACCTAAATCGATAAGGAAAGTAAGGTCTTTAAAACTCGCAACGTCGTTTAAAAACTTATATAATACTTCTTGATGTCTTAAATAAATTTGATGTACCCTTGGCAATCATGTGAGTCTTTTTCGCATTCCAAATTTCACATTCAGCAAGAACAAATTGCCTTCCTTTTTTTATAACCTTATTGCTAGATATGACTTTATCACCGTTTTTAGCTATCGAAAGATAATCTATGGAATTATTTATCGTAATGTGGAAATTATCTTCATTAAATGTAAACATGGTAGCACCAATTGTATTATCAATTATAGCTGCAATTACTCAACCATGCAAATTTCCAATAGGATTTAACCATTCTTGCCGTACGACATACTCAAATTCTAGATATCCTTTTTCTGCTTTGAGCACAACAGGACTTAACCAAGCCATAAAAGGTGATGGAGACAATTAGAATTCTCTCCCTAGGAATTTTTTAATTTGTGAAAGCCAATCCATGTTATATTTTTAGCTATATTAATGTCCTATCATTCTAAATGATATCAAAATATCCATTAAGAAAATAAGATTTATTTTACATATTTGTTAAAACTATTTTTGTTTCTGGTATCCCTGGATATTTTACTTTTACCTGGATATTCCCCTGTTGAGGTAAACCACGTACAATTCCTAACGCTCTTCCTTTCCATACTTTTCTTGAAGAGCCTTTATAAAGCTCAGTATCTTTTAAATTAGCATTGTCAATTCCCACCAATAGCCCGGGACCCTCAATCTCAAAAGATATTCTATCCATTTCTGATGGACATACTGTTCCTTGGCCGTCAATAATTTCCGCCGTAATATATGATAAATCGAGCCCGGTTGCTTTTATATAATTCCGATCGGCTTTTAATCTGATCTGAGTAGGTTTTGATGCTGTATTCAAAATACGCGTCTCCACTTCTTTATTTGTCTGATCTAAAGCAACAGCTTTTAATTCACCTGCTACATACGAAACATGAAAAGTAGCCATAAATTTTTCATTTTCTCCTGTAAACTTTTCCCCCACTACCGATCCGTTGAGATACAATCTAACTTTAGGATAAGATGAATACACTTCAACTGCTAAGTCCTTACCTTCAAAGCCATTCCATGTCCAGCTATCCCATGTTGGCCATACACTCCAGAGTGTTTCATGGATATGTAATGGCTCAGGATTTGGTTCACGAACAGCTAAGTGGAGTTTGGGTCCTTTATTATATAATAAATCTCTATAATAAGAAATTGGTTTTCGCGATCCAGTCAAATCTATATCGCCACAATAAGCGCCATGCCAAGGAAAAAGATCCCTATCGTAATGTTCACCGGTTACCTCTCCCGTATAGTACCATCTTCCGATACCGGATTCTCCGAGGTAATCCATCGCTGTCCATACAAAATCGCCAATTATATAAGGATGATCATTAACCAACTTCCAATTTGCAAATGCATCTCGCGGATATGATTCTGTTTGAACAATTATCCGTTCAGGCACTCGTTCATGATCTTTAGGCGCGCGATGAAGCTGATAATTATATCCTGCTACATCATGCTGGGCCATCAGGGAATCGAATATTTCCCAATCATTATCCCATGTTGTCATTGCAGAAACTACTGGTCTGGTTTTATCTATTTCCCTAATAGCATCTCTTAACATCTTGGCTGTAGTTACGGCTCGAGGTTCCTTGCGCTCAATAATTTCATTACCAATACTCCACAGGATAATCGATGGATGATTCCGGTCTCGCAAGACCATGGCCTGTACATCTTTTTTTGCCCATTGGTCAAAGTACATCGCATAATCATAATCGGTCTTTTTCGATCTCCATCCATCGAAAGATTCGTCGATAACAAACAGACCTATACTATCACAGGCTTCTAAAAATTTTGTTGATGGCGGGTTGTGTGATGAACGAACAGCATTAAATCCTGCTGCTTTAAGAAGTTCAGCTTTTCTAATTTCAGCGCGGTCGTAGGCTGCCGCTCCTAATGATCCGTTATCGTGGTGCACATTACCGCCATTCAGTTTGATCGTTTTACCATTTAAAATTAGGCCATTCTTCGAATTAAATGTGACGGAACGAATACCAAACCTTGTGTCTACACGATCTAAAAGCTGTTTTCCTTTCAACACTTCTACCCTTGCGATATACAAACTCGGATTATCCGGCGACCAAAGATTGGGCTTTTTAACTGTCAGTACTGTTTCTAGGGATTTTTTATCCAATTTAGATGTTTCCAAGCGCTGTTGGCTCTTTGCGATCAAATTACCCGCTGTATCGAAAATCGTGGTTTTAACCAATACTTCTGCTGAAGTACTATTTTTGTTTTCAATCGTCGTATTTAATCTAACTATCGCAACTTTAGCAGATATACTTTCTGTCTTTATTCCTATTCCCCATTTTGGAACCGAGATATTATGCTTTGATATAAACCAAACATTTCTATATATTCCAGCTCCGGTGTACCATCGACTATTTTTCTGCCGCGAATTATCAACCTTTACAGCAATAGTGTTGATTTTCCCGTAGACCAAATAGGGCGTAAGATCATAAGAAAATGAGGTATATCCATATGGGTATATCCCTAATGATTTCCCATTTATATAGACTTCGGAGTTCATGTAGATCCCTTCAAAATAAATGGTGGTATTTACATCCTTTTGCGGAGCTGCTACATGAAACGATTTTCGATACCATCCAATTCCGGCAGGGAAATATCCGCCGTCATTTCCTGACGGATTTTTGAATTTAACATTACCTTCAATACTCCAATCATGCGGTAGATCCAATGAACGCCAATTCGAATCATCAAAATCATTCAATTGAGCATTTAAAACATCTCCCAACTTGAATTTCCATCCAAAATTGAATAATTGATTCTTAGAGGCCAAATTATCCTGCGATTTAGCAGCTAAAATAAAGAGGCTAAAAATCACAACGAACAAAAGTATTTTTTTCATTAAGCGTTAAAATTGGTTCAAACATATTTATAAATACAATCAATATTCTTCTTTTAACATATAGATATGTTTATAGACAAATAAATTGAAGTTATTAAATGTACAAAAAACATTTAATTTACATAAGTCAATTTTTATGTTTATTCTGAAATAATATCATTAGCACTTTTCACATCACGTATTGATTAATTTCCAGAATAATTATACAAGCAAAGTACATTTCGATAAAAAATAAGGCCAAAATATCCAATTTCGATTTTAAAACTCCTATTATAAAAAATTATCGAACTATTTCTACTCCAAGTAAATCATCAAAAGATATTCTTTTTGGCCCACTCTGCGATCTTTAAACCTGGGCGACCATAAACAGTTTGACCATCATCCTTAACAACAGTTTGAGCGTCCATTTTGCCTTCTTTTGCTAACTTCATTGTGATGTAAGCGCTTTCGATATAAGCTTTTAATGCCTCTGGTTCCTGAATATTCCATTTGATTTCTTTACCAGATGCGCTGGACAAAATTTCGGACACTTAAGGCCCCGTTAACATTCCAATGCTCAAGAAATCATTGGCTCCATTATGCTTTTCAGGTCCTTCACATAGGACTGCCGCGGCTACAGCTCCAATATCTGAAGCAAAAACCCATCCCTGTTTAGCCCCACCCCAATTCACCGTAAACGAACGCGTTTGTTGAATGGGTAGTTTAACGAACAGTCGAGTCCGCAATTACATTCGGGTGAATATGTGTCCAGGGTAATCCGGTGGCTTCAATATAACATTCAATCATATCATGCCAGATAAAGTGAGGTATTAAATCCCTGCGCGAAGTAAACACACCTAGGTGAACAATATGTTTTACACTTGCTACAAATGCTGCATCTACTAGCATCATACTCTGACGAAGCATATCTACGGTATAATTAGTTAGCAGGAATACGCGGTCCGCACCCTCCAAAGCATACCAAAAAAAGTCTCCGGTTTTTCGAGATCAAGTAAGACAGCCTCACGACTTTCACTCACCCATTGATCAACAGTGGACTGATCAGTTGATGACAAACGAACCACAACTCCATTATTTGAATCTAATTCTTTCACAATGTAAGCGCCAACACGACCTGTAGCCCCTATGATGAATACTCTTGCTTTTGAGTCTGATATAATTTTGCATAAATACTTATTTTATTATGTAAACAATTAAATATTCCACGCTATTACAAAAAGGGATAATCGACATACCCCTTTGAATCACTCCCGAATATGGTAGCGGGATCAACTATATTTAGATCTGCATTCAACTCAAATCGCTTCGGTAAATCCGGATTGGCAAGAAATAAACTACCAAATGAAACGTATGTTGCAATTCCTTTATGAAGCTCAATTTCTGCCCGTTCCCTCGTATAATAACCATTCGCTATGACAGGTTGTTTAATGAGCCTCCCAAAAAGTTCAATTTCATCAATTTCTGGATATGTTTCAATCTTGGGAAATGCAGAATTCCTTTTCATCAGCTCAACAAACGCAAAATCCATTTTATTAAGTTCCTTAATTAAATAATTATACGATTCAATTGGATTGTTCTGCACGATGCTAGCGTAACTTTGCAAAGGCGATATTTTAATCCCTACTCTATCCCCGCCTATCTCCTCAATTAATGCCTGCATTACTTCTAGAATAAACCTACTTCTATTTTCGATACTTCCTCCATATTCATCACTTCTTTTATTAGAACTTTCAGCCAAAAATTGATTGGGTAAGTAACCATTTGCTGCATGAAGCTCTACACCATCAAAACCTGCTTCCAATGCATTTTTTGCAGCTTGGACATAATCCTTAACAATGTCTTCAATTTCCGCAACCGTCAATTCATTCGGTATCTCAAATGCTTGCATGCCTTTAGATGTAAAATGCTGCATTCCATCAATGGCTATTCGCGAGGGCGCGACTGGCAGAATACCTTTTCTATCCGATGAATGACCAAGCCTTCCCGTATGCCAGAGCTGAGCAAAGATCCTCGCTCCTTTTTCGTGAACGGGACAAGTTACCTTTTTCCAAGCATCAATTTGCTGCCGGGTAAATAGACCCGGCGTGTTGGGACTTCCCAAAGCCTGTTCCGAAATATTTATGGCTTAAGTAATAATTAGGCCAGCGCTAGCCCTTTGAGTGTAATATAGTACAGTTAATTTTCCTACAATCCCATCAATATCAGCCCTGCTCCGTGTCATCGCAGCCATGACCATTTTATTTTTTAGCGTATGATTTCCAATCTGTACAGATTCTAATAGTTTCATTTTATAAGTTCATTATATGAATTATTTTATACTACATAAATTATGAATATTAACTAACTAACTAACTAACTAACGTTAACTATTTAAACCCACTGAATGTTAAAAATTGTATTGCCAATTAGAGCTTCTCCCCAAAAACTACAGTTAGCCTGACGAGAAAGAATTGATACCAAAAAATATCTCTAAATAATATTTAATTTATATTTAGCTAAGGGTTAGTCTTTGGTCTAAACGGCTTAAGTAAATAAAGATAAAAAAAAACACTGACAGGAAGAACAAATTATTAATTTAAATAAATATGCTTATAAATTTTAAATCCAAAAAAATCGTAAATATAAGTGACCAGGATCCAAATGTTCAAAGACAACTTATATTGCTTCTTTAGAAATCCAAATAAGAAAAACAAGTTTACTTCACAATCTATTCCCCGACAATTAATTTCAATCGCTTTATGACACAAAAGGTCCTGAATTTTATCTTTCTCACCTCAAATTTTGTAACGATAGTGTAACAGCCCCAAATTTTGATAAGTGAAAAAATTTCAATAAATTGCTTCTGCAAGCTAGAAACAAAGTTTTTGCATCAGGTAATGAGGTATCGACAAAAAGACTCATAATCTTTTGGTCCCTGGTTCGAGCCCAGGTGGGAGCACAGAACAAAAAAGTCGCTTTTCTATATAGAAAAGCGACTTTTTTCGTTTCTACGCATCGTTTTCCGACGATGTAAAGGTCTAGGAGAATCACACCATTTCAGCCTGTTTTGCATAGTTTTTTATTGAACTTCACGTAAAAAGATATCTAACGGGATTTTTCACCTGCTAAAGAAAAAACTATAGCAACCGTCAGCGCAAAAGTTTATGAACACCACAAGAAATCAGATGGTACCTACGATGTGGAAATAATACCTTTTCTTAAAGTTTACACTATATTAGCACCTTAGATATTCGATCAATTCAAACCTATTTCCGAATGGATCTCGAAAAAAAAATCGTTCTCGACCATCTATCTTGGACGAGTATTTTACGATTATATTCTGATTCTTCAAAAATAATTTAGCATGGGATAAGTCGAAAACTTCAAACGCAGGATGTATATCAGAATTTGTTTGATGGTACTTTTCTTCACGAATATGAAGCTGGATATCTCCGATTTCAAACCAAATAGCCCCCCTGGGATGATTACCAAGGATTTGATTCAAACGCAATATCTCAGCATAAAACCTTTGCGCTGAAGCTAGCCCGCCTAAAGGAACACTTATGAGTATATGCTCTACACGTTTAAATTTGATCATTAGTGTATTTTTAAAACATTGGCCAACGCTGAATGCATAACAGAAGGCTCGACGTCCATATCCATCCAATATTTAATTGCTATTCTGCCTTGATTAACGAGCATACTAAGACCATTTAAAACGCTACATCCCTTTTCTCGAGCGGTTCTTATAAAATGAGTATCTGGGGGATTGGGTATAACATCTGCGATAATCATCTCCTTTCCGATAAGATCAAATTCAATATCGAGTTTTTGATCCACATTGGGAAACAGCCCTACACTAGTTGCATTGATCAAAATATTCGTTGATAATTTTATCTTATACCTTCCTTCCCAACAGTTAAATAACGCGTTAGTTTTAGTATTACTATTTATCAGATCGGCAAGTTCTTCACCTTTAGATTTGTCCCTATTTACAATAATAATTGTATGGGCTCCCGCTAACGCCAATTCAACTGCAATTGCGCGAGCAGCGCCTCCAGCACCAAATATTGTAATACACTTGTCCTTAGGATCTTCAATAATTTCTAGCGCTTTTAAAAATCCTTTTCCATCTGTATTCTCACCTATCCAAAGGTTCCCCCTTCTAACTACAGTATTAACCGCACCTATCAATCGTGCAGAGCCTCCTAATTCATCAAGATATGGAACGACCGCTATTTTGTGTGGAATAGAACAATTGAAACCAATCCATCCCATGGCTTTTGCTCCTTTGATAGCATCTGCCAGATGCATAGGCTCAACCTCGCAATTCAGATAACGAGCGTTGATACTGTGATATCTATAAGCTGCTTCAATCATCATTACAGTTGGATCTCAGAAGCTGGTTTGGCAAAAGAGCCCGTAATAAAAGGCAAAAAATCAATGTTATCTTGCATAAATGTGAAATAAAGTAATTGATACAAAATGATAAATCTTCTATTACAAAGATTGCATATTACCGGCGCCACGCCCAGGTATATTTAAAGGTATTTTTTGTATTTTTATCGTAAGCACTTTTAAAATGAAGAAAATACAGTTTGATCAACTCGTTATTCATGATTATGAAGAAAAGACTTTTCATTTACCCCTTCATAGCCATACTTATTATGAACTGGTTTATATCCACAAAGGTAGTGGCATTCATTTACTGAACAATAATAGGTTTCAATATGGGGAAGGAGATCTGTTTATAATAAGTCCAGAAGACGAACATTATTTTGAGATAAACAAAAGTACTCACTTCACATTTATAAAGTTCACAGACGCATATCTGTCAGAACACTCACAGCATACAGTAGATAATTTCAATTTATATGAACCTGTCCGAATAATGAAGAATAAGTTATTAAAGGAAGTGAAATTAAAAATAGATGAACCTCCCAATGCTATACTTCGAAATATTATTGAGAATATAGTATTGTACAAATTTTCGAAGGATATCTCTCGTTCAGCGCTCATATTTTATCAGATACGATCTATCTTAGTCTTAATTAGCGAAGCTGCTGCTAAACTTCATATAAGAATTGACAATGGTCAGCCCGGTAAAGAAGAGCTCATTTCCTTCATACATCAACATATCTACCAACCGTCAATTATTCAGATTAAAAACATCGCCGCTCACTTCTCTATTGCAAATAGTTATTTCAGTGATTATTTCAAAAAAAAGTTTGGTATAAGTTATCGAAATTATGTCAACGAATACCGCATAAACTTAATTCAAACTCGATTAACTGTTCCGACCGTTTCACTATCGCAGATCGTATATGAATTTGGTTTTACCGATGAAAGCCATTTAAACAAATTTTTTAAAAACCATATAGGTCTGACCCCAAAAGTATATAGAAATTTACACCTTGAAAATACAGTCTTGATCTCTCCAATCGCAGATTCAATACCTCAAATAAAAGTAGCCAAATAACGCTGACTCTCTGATCAATCGTACTTTGATATTAACAACTATTGAGTTTCGTAGTTTTTATCGAAAATTTTATAACTGCATTATTTTAGCATGGGGCCATTTCATTCAGGAGCAAATTAACTGGTCATCGATTTTCCAATCTCTTTGGCCAGTACTTTTAAATCTCCAAGTAGTAAAAAACGCGAATTTAGTCTACAATCTCTGATCAACTCATGTTTATTTGTTTTCTATGTGACTTATCCAAGGATCATCCCTTCCATAATCAGTTGGCGTTTCCGACGATTCAATCTGTAGCGTCCCTCCCTTTCTAAGCTCTTCATGTGTGATCCATAACCTCTTCAGATCTTTTCCATTCAACCTAATCGATTTGATATAACGCGTTTTGTCGCTTCGATTCGGCACCTCAATGGTCAGTGGATTCCCTTTATTTTCCAGTTTGATTTGATCAAAAAATGGCACGCTGATATAAAAAACAGGTTCCCCGACCAAAGGTTGTTGCAATCCGATCGCAGATAGCACCCACCAGCTCGACATAGCACCAGCATCGTCGTCCATGGTTCTTACAAAGGCTTTAGGCTCATTTTTATAGATGCGGTCGATATGTGCTCCGATTCCACGGCTGTTGTCATTAAAGTAATATTGTATGATGGTGTCCAATGCAATTCGATGTATCCACTCCTGATAGCGCCAAGGGGTTTTACTCGCATTATATAAGGTCAGCGATTGCATATCCGGTTCATTCGCCCTATTGAAATAATAACCGTCATAAAACTCATCCAGTTGCTGTGTAAAATTTTCTTCACCACCTGCTAGCTTTCTTAATCCCATAACATCAAAAGGTACATTCCAACGATATTGCCTAATTGTTCCCTGATACATATCCCGTGCCGACATACGGTCGACATCTCGTTTGGTCAGATCTTTGAAATCTTTATTCCAAATTGCCTGATATGATTTTGCTCGCTCCAGATAGATTTTGCTGTTCTGCGGAAAAAGCTTGGACATTGCCCACATATCATAACATGCTTCAAGGTACTTGTCCGGTTTCTTAAAATCATAGCGCAGGGTATCATGTATTAACGAATCTTTTATTCCATCAATATCGACCCGATATCCTTTCTTGACCGCATCCAAAAGAACGACAGCGGCATGTTCTGTCCGGACCGAATTTGCTGGTTCATGAGCTCCTGCAAAGTCAAATTTCCCATAACGGTACAGGTCTGCAATCGAGGAGACAACGCCCTGATACATTTCAGTATCTATCAGCTCCAAAAGCGGTAGTTGTGTTTTATAATTGTCCCAAATTGCCCATCCATGATAACGTATTTCTTTGGAACGATGTATTTTCCCGTCTGTTCCCCTAAAATTTCCCTGCTCATCGCTGATAACATAAGGAGATTGTAAACTGCGATAGAGCAAGGAATAGAATAAATCTACCTTATCCGAATCGCCCTTTACCTGCAGTACCGACAGGGCAGTTTTCCAACGATCAGCTGCACGTTTTTTTACCGTTGAAAAATCTAGCTTATCATATTCTGCAAGTGTCTTTTTTGCGTCCTGTTGATCCACAGCCGAAAATGCAATATTGACGTCTGCTATAAGGCTTTCCTCCTTCAGGTCTACCCAGATCTTGTTCCCCTCCTTTCGCCATTCGCTCGCTGTAGGAATTTCCAGCGCATAATAAATGGTATATGTTCCCACATGGCAGGTCGTTTTCGCACGTACTTTACCGAATAGCAGATTACCCTCCTGTGTAAATTCATTGTCAACAAAAGCGCCATTGAAAGCATGCCCCAAATCAATAAAAAAACCTTTCCTACCCACGGGAAAAGTATATTGTTCACGACCAAAATCATTATTCACAGCCACTTCAACTTGAATACCCTCTGCGGTTTTTAAAGCATAATACCCAGGTTGGGCGTGCTCGTCAATTTTATTCAGCGGCTTTGTATCATTTTTTATAAATGGTCTAATAAGGATCAGTCCACCACTGCCCATACAACCTACTCCCTCGAGGCGATTGTGTGTAAAGCCTTTAATTTCCTTGGCAAGATGCTCATAGCCCGTATGCGTCCCCGGATTAGTATAGGGCACAATGCTCAATTGATGGAAAGGAGAAGAAGCCGCTGGTGAAAGCTGGCCGTGGTCGCCGGAAGATCCCAAGAAGACGTTTACACGATCGGTCTGCGCTCCAGCAATTGTAGCATAACAGAGCATCAAAGACAGCAGTAATTTTTTCATATATAGTCTATTATTTTTTATATGTATAAAGGGCGCAAACTGATTTTTCACGATACAAAAAGCTAACCTATACAGTTCTTGGCCATAGCAAACAACTATTTTTTTCAGCGCCTGATGTTTTTTATTTATTAATTCTTCGAGAACTTTTCGAACAATTTGAAAGAGATGATGGTGATTATACCAGTACAGTCCAACGTAAACAAAACTAACGATATAGGAGATAACTTTAGGATATAATGGTTTAAGGCTAGCAAAAGTAAATCCTTCAGGTACTTATAATTCAAGTACCATAATCGTTATAATGATGGCCAAAACGCCATCACTGAATGCTTCTAACCTGCCTTTAGTCATTTTTGAAGATCGGGGTTAATAGCTGATACTGCAGGCCTAAACGGAATACATTTAATCGCGCCACACCAGGATCACCGCCCAACATTCCACTACGGTAGTCTTTTAGGCCCCATGAATAACCGGCAAACATGGTATAACGGTCATAATTTACATTAAACTGTAAACGCGGGCGTAGATCCAAATCGATAACCTTGCCTCTATCACGATCAAAACTTGTTTTATTCCCCTGTTTATCTTCAATGCTACCATTTTCTTTGATGCTCAGCGTTTTGGCAATATCCATACCCAGCTGTATATCCATTGTCATCGGTTCAAAAAAGACACGATAGCCAACAAAAGGATTAAAATTGATAAATTGTTGATTGAGACGGGTCTGACCACGGCTTCCATTCATAAACTCATTGCCTTCCAAATCAATCTTTGTCTGCAATCGTTCATAGGCGCCTTCCAAACCTGATATTAGGTTGTTGGCAAAAACATAACGGTAGTTTAAAGCGCCACCAATATTGATTCCATATTTTTTTCCATAAGGATTATTGGTATAATAGTCCTGTTGTGTAGATCCATTCAACGTACTCTTTGCTTCGGTTCCCGATCCCGTAAAATTGGACACACCGGAGGTGACACCCACACGTAGTTCGTGCGATTGCGAGAAAGCCATAAAATGGGTTATACCAGCAAAAAGTCCGACAAGTAAAAATCTCTTCATCATAACCGAAATATTAAATTAAAATCCTTTAAAAAATTGAGCGAATTTGATTGTTAAAAGTAAGAAAATTTATGTGATTCAACTTACTCCAATCTTTATTTTTTCTGTAACGATAGGGTGCATTCATCAGCGGAAATCCATCAATCTTATCAGCCAATAAAAAAATATCAGGAGACAATATGACTATATTTATTGAACTACATCAATGAAAATGAATCAATTCAGGCTTATTTTTGTTGTATTACAAACAAAAGAATTATCCGTATGAAATATATATTGGAAAACCCTGTCATCGGTCATATTGCCGAGCAGAAATATAAGACCAGCATCCACTGGAGGAATGGTGAATTTATTACGGATGAACCTGAAAAACTTGGCGGCAGAGATCTTGGGCCTGACCCCTACACCCTTCTTATCTCATCGCTTGTATCTTGTACCTTAGCTACTTTACGCATGTACATCGATAAAAAAGGGCTTGATATTCCAGAAATTTCAGTCAGTTCAAATATGTACCTCAAAATTGAAAAAGGACAGGTGGTTACATATTTTGATCGCGAGATAGCTTTTGGACAAATCTTAGCAGAGGATACCCGAGAACGCCTGCAACAAATTGCCGAAGAATGTCCCATTTCAAAAATTTTAAAGGGTAATGCCATTGTCAATACACTCATCAGGACAAATCCTTAAAAAAGAACATCATGAAAATCTTAACCTTTCTCATATTTGGTAAAAATGAAGAAATTCTCCTCACGCTCAAGAGAATCATTGAAAACACGCCCAACTGGAATGCATCGATACAATACGATTTGGATGCCTGTAAAAAACAGCTTATTGACGTCCCTGTAGATGTTTTATTATTGAGTTCGGGACTCTCGCCTCAGGAAGAGCATGAAATAACAGATCACCTTACGCGGCTCACTTATCCGATTGGTCTGATCAAACATTATGGCGGTGGAAGTGGACTTCTAAAAAATGAAGTCTATAGTCTTTTTCCAGACTTACTCTCCGTTTAATAAAGCACAGGATATAGCAATAGCGTCCTAGAAAAACAACCGAAAACCGTTAAAACTCTTTCTTTATTGAACTAGATCAATAGAAATCGACGGCCAATAGGCTAATTTTGGATACTAAATAATAAGATCATGAACAGACAGAACTTTATAAAAAAGGGACTTTTGGGTTCCGGGATATTTGCATCAACAGTGTCTTCAGCTGATATCTTGAAGAATGATATTGACGAGATAGAGCCGCTTGAAACGCTGGATGCCGAAGCTGTAAACTATAATTCAGACAAATTGGAAAACCATAGTGTCCTCCACAAGGCGGCTACACGCGGTCATGCAAATCATGGTTGGTTAGATAGCAATCATACGTTTAGCTTCGCCAATTATCACGACCCCGAACGTATGCACTTTGGTGTATTACGGGTGCTAAATGATGATATAGTGGCTGAAGGAAGAGGTTTTGGCAAACACCCGCACGATAATATGGAAATCATCAGTATTCCTTTGGAAGGTGATTTGCAACACGAAGACAGCATGGGTAACAAAGCCATTATCCGGAAAGGAGATATTCAGGTCATGAGCGCCGGAACAGGCATCATACACAGTGAATATAATAAAAACACCGATCAGGTAGTCAAGTTTCTTCAAATTTGGGTGTACCCTAATCAACGGAATGTGAGCCCCCGATACGATCAAATTACATTGGATATAACTCAAAGACAGAATAAATTCCAGCAAATTCTTTCTCCAAATCGAGAAGACGAGGGTGTATGGATCCATCAGGATGCCTGGTTTTCCATGGGGCATTTTGACAAGGACGTCCAAACAAAATACCGAATCAAAAAGGCAGGAAATGGTGTATATGTTTTTGTAATAAAAGGTAGTGTTACTGTCGAAGGAAAAGAATTAGAAAGCAGAGATGGCTTTGGAATATGGGATGTCGCTGAAATTAACCTCAAAGTAACCTCAGCAGATACTGAAATCCTGCTGATGGATCTTAGTATGATATTGGACTAATTAGGTGCATTATTTAGACATCATTTAACAAAAAAAGGGAGCCTATGAGGCTCCCTTTTTTGTTAAGGCTATTTATTTTAGAAAGTAACGGAATTCAGCTTTTTATCAACGAAGATACCATCTATTGCTTTCAGATTGAAATTGACATTACGTTTTGCTTTCAATTTGATCTTAAATAAAACTTCAGATCCATTCAAAGTCTCCTTGTTGCCCAGATTAACAAAAGTAGCATACAGAGCCTTACTTCCATTGGTGTGAAGACGATCGTTGCTATAATTGTTCATCTCCTTTAAATGTACGGACTCAATACCGACATATTCAAAATCACCCTGATTGTAAGGAAGAGCAAAACTAAGTGCATTGACAGCTTTAAGATTCTCTCCACTAACACTGATCTCCACAATATCACCCGATTTTAAGGTCGTTTTTGAAGGAATCAGTTTTAATTTACCACTGACCTTTTCTTCTTTATTTGGTTTTGCACCGCCTTCTATGACAACAGCAACATTGGAAATATCATAAGCGTCAATCAGATTATTTTTATTGACATCACCATTGCTGACATAACCTTCGAAATCTCCATCTCCCAGTCGCAATCCCGTGTAGTTAATATAGGAAGTCAAGTCATTATGATCGATCAATCGGTCATTATTAATATCGCCCGGTAAGTAGCTTGACGAACCTGGCACTTTAAACACATATAATTCTCTTCCTGAACCAAAACCTCCCACAGCTTCAGAAACTGAAATTTTGATAAATCGAGCCACCGGATGGGTTCCAAAATCAAAACGTTTCATTTCGCCATCACGTTTCCAGTCAAAACCACCAGCTTCCGTCCAGGTGTCCTTATCATTGCTATAGAATACTTTTCCTTTTAAAATGATGCCATTTCCGCCATCGGTTCTTGGAAGATACACAAACTTATCCAATTGATTAACGGATTTTAGATCTAAGATCATATCAAACGGAACCGCAGTATGTCCCCATTTTGTATGCCACATATCCCCCTCATCATAATTGAACAATTTATTGATACCATTTCCGCCTTGGTTATCCACAGAAGTCTCTGCTTTGATTCCTTCGATGGCAAATTCCAATGGATTTGCCTTTGTTTTTGCGGCAAATGTACTCCAATCTGAAACACCAGATTTATTGACAGCTCTAATTTTAAACTGGTAATCAGTTTCCGCGGCCAATCCTTCGAATAGCAACTGACTGTCTTTGATGGTCGAATAGATCAGATTATTGAATTCAATTTCATAATAATCTGCATTTGCAACCTTTTCCCAGGTTGGCGTTAAGGTATATGCTTGTGTATGTTGATCTGTGATAACAGCTTTGGGCGAAGTCAAAGCACCAGTCTGAGCCAGATAGTTGTCAACAGGAGCATATTCGAAACCCTCCAATTGTACTTCTATTGCAGTCGATGAGACATCCTGTTTCGCTAGTCGTACCAGCAACTTCGGATTTTTCACCAAAGGTACTTTTTCAAATTCAGATCCCTTGGTTGCAAACTGATTCAGGTTTGGTTGTGCGTCGTAGAAATATACATTTTCAGAAGTATTGAACGCATCTAAGCTGTTCACTTCTTTAAGTTTATTATTTTTTCCATTGACCTTTACGGTCAATTTCTTAGGTGCTTTGGTAACGTTGAAACGAATTTCGGTAGACTTCATTTTCTCAAAGCCGTCAAATTCGCCTTGCGTTGGAGCAATCGCAAAAACAACTTTATTGTTGTTTAACTGTGAAGTTATGGATGTATTTGCCCCCTTGCCATAACGGTAAGCCTCTGTCTTTCCATCATCATCATATTCCAGGAAACTAGAGTTTCCATAAGGATATACTTCATAAATACGTTGATCTTTTTTGATTTCCAGCACATTATTATTTGGGTTGGTCACCGGAATAATGGCTCCATTTTTCACGAAAACAGGCAGCTTCCAAATAGGCACATTAAAGTTATTGATGATACGGCCACCCTGGTATTTTTCACCCGTAAAATAATCAATCCATTCACCATCCGGCAGGTAGATACCATTGCGTATATCATTTCCCTTCTCATCCACACGTGTTTCCTGATAAATCGGTGCCACCAGGAAATTTGGACCATAGAGGTACTGGTATTGCGTTGCCTTTCCAAGTGTATAAGCATTTGCTTGCTCTAAAAACATCGCGCGAATGATGGGCAGACCATCTACCGCTTGTTTTGCCACACTATAGCTGTAGGGAACCAATTGAGATTTCAATTTCAGATACAGACGATTGATCGAAGTAGCTGGCTCGCCCAAAGCATGAGGGTATTTCTCGTTCGAGCCCCAGCCATCCATATTGAGTTCCATGGGTGTCCAAGTCTTCCATTGAAAATCACGGATATTGACCTTGAAGTTTTTACCACCAAAGATCCCGTCCATGTCAGAGGTAATGTTGGGCTGGCCCGAAAGTCCCGAGCCTATATATGTTGGTATGTGGAATCGAATATACTCCCATACACCTCCAGTTTGGTCACCCGACCAGATACCCGCATAGCGCTGCGTACCTGCCCAACCATCCAATGAAATAATAAATGGACGAGCGTCGTTGCCATAGTAAGGCATGGTATGCCCTACATCAGCTACCCCATTGAGACCAAAGGAGTATCCTGGGCCCACCCAGGCCACATCCGTCTTTAGGACTCTCACACCTGCATCCCGTACCTCTTTTACTATATCACGTTGCAGTAATGCACTGATGCTGTCTTTGGGATGGAGATCAGACTGTGTCCATAAACCGATTTCCACACCATTCTTACGTGCATAATCGCCGAACTCTTTCAGGTTTTGGATATTTCCATCTAAAGATGCCGTTTGACCATATCCAGCACCGTAACCATCATTGGGAAGAATCCAACCCAAAGGCATGTCATGGGCTTTATAACGGTCTATGACTGCGCGAGCCGAAAATTGATAATTGTTTTTCTCGCCATTCAGCGATTCTTTGATTCCGCCATTGTCCTTTTGGCTTTCTTTATAGCGTTTGCCATCTTCAAAAAGAATTCCCTTTTCATCTTCTTTCCAAAAATCGCGGTTATAAGCATTAAGATGTCCTTCGTACAAACCAAATTTTGGTAGAAGAATTGGGTTACCCGTCAATTGGTAGAAATCGTTGAGCAAAGGCACAATACCGTCACCAACCATAAAAAAGACATCCAGATAATCCGTATCGTGGGCCAATTTGACTGTGCCAGCGGTTTTGGCTCCAAAGGCGTAACTTCCCTTCTTAAAAGTATGCCACATAAAACCATACCCTTTGGTTGACCAGTAATAAGGGGTTGGAGAGGCAACACCGCCATCGGTCCAGCTGTTCTGATTTTCGATAGCAATTACTTTTCCCTTATGTGAAAAACGTCCATTTTGAACGCCACCACCAAAAAAGTACTCATCCGCATTTTCCTTTAATTCAAGGCTTACTTGTTTGTCCTCAAAAACGACCGGCTTTAAGCTTTCAACTACAATCTTATTGGTTTTACGATTAAGGATACTAAACTGTGAAGTCTGTTTATCCATTGAAAAAAGAATATCGTTGGTGGAGATGCTGACCTTATTACCTCCATCCTTTACCTCAAGCCCAGTGACTGTTTTCCGAGGTTGCTCTACCAATATTTTTGCTTCGGGTTTTGCTTCGGGATCACGGATTATACCGCCATGAACATCCTGGAACATCCTAAAAATATGATTACCGTAGAAATCTAAAGTAAGACGTTGACCATTATCGTATACAATCTCGACTGTTGTCGGATTAATTTTCTGAATCGTGATAATACGGTTTCCGTGATCGCGACCCATTGTATTATAATAATTGATCGTACTTACTTTAGCGTCAACTCGAGAGGGTTGAAAAATAAAAGGAGAAGCCAATCCCATCAGTAAACTGACTTGTGCTTTTGTGCTCCAAAAAGATATCTTCATGCGTATGATTTATAATGCATTAAATTAACATAACAATAATACAATAGTAAATCGAAGTAAAAAAGGAATTATGGAATGCAAACGATTGTCCAATAATAATGTTGCAGGCTAGCGGCGGTTTCGGAACAGCTTCCGATGGAGCAGGCTCACCGACGGTCCTCTGCTGCGATAACCGATAGGCGGAGGATATGCAATGTCTTATACATGGAAATACGGAAGTACTTAAACGAAAGAAGCCCTTGAC
>NZ_DFPI01000017.1:0-223947 GCF_002377215.1 Sphingobacterium sp. UBA3519 | reverse complement strand
CACTTCAAATGTATAAACTTATTTCAACTTATCCAAATGGATAAGTTGAAATAATAAAAAATTATTCGTTTGACACTAATCACAATATGACCTATGGCAATGTGGACAGCCTGTGACTAATTCTGTTTTCGCTCGTTCCAAAGTGATTCCAGATTTAAAAGAGCCGCGTTCTATTGCGGTGTAAATTGATTTTCCGCAGTTATAACAATAGCCGCTTTTCGGTGCAAAATGTGGATGATTATTTTTATCAGCCAATTCTTTCTGAGCTTTTACAGATAAATCGTGGTTGTATTCTGTGTTTTCCATATCTAAAATGGTGTATCGTTAAAATTTTCAATAATTAATCCTTTGGTAGCAATAGTGACGGTTTTCAAAGTATGCTCTTCGATGATCTGCTTAAATAATCTGGAATCGCTATTCCGATCCGACAAGTGAATCAAAACAATATTGTTTACTTTAGTCAGATCATTAGCTTTTAGCGTCTTGATAGCCGTTTCTACACTCATGTGGGACTTCAATACTCGGTTCCTAAGGAACGATTGATCGCGCAATTTGTCGTCGATGATGTTTTGCGAATAGTTCGCTTCAATCAATACATTCGTAAGCCCAGGGAACTTGTAGTCACAATAGATTGTATCTGTAAGGAACAATGTTGTTCCCATTTCCGGATGACGGATCAAGAAACCCAACGGTTCATTAACATCGTGATGAACATCAAACCCTAGAATATCAAAAGGCCCCACGGAAAACTTCTCTCCCTTATTAATCGGCTTCAAACGGTAGCTCTCGAACTTTAGAGCTTCTATTGTGCCGGCAGATGCGTATATATCCAAACCATACCTTGCAGCATTCTCAGCGCCTTTGCAATGATCACCATGCTCATGCGTAACCAAACAGCCCACAACATTTGACAGGTCGAAATTCAAAGCCTTTTTCACTTCATCAAACTTGACACCTACTTCGACAATGAGAGTTTTCCCCTCATTGTCGGTAAATAGGTAGCAGTTGCCCTCACTATTACTATTGATAATGTGCAATTTCATTAGAATTTCATTTCTACTTGATCATCTTGCGGATTCTCGTTTGGCTGAATAGCACTTACTGGAGGATTAGCAGGAATAGGTTCAGGCTTCTTTTCTTCGGTATGTGGGATATCAATGACCTGAGCATCGGAGAACCCTAATTCTTTCTTATTAGCATTATTGGCAATTTCAGATTTTACTTGAAGCAGAGTTTGGTCAGTTCCATTTAATGAAAGAGATTCCGCCTGCATCATTTTAACTAAATGATCATCAATTTTCTCACTATCGATAGTAATTGAATTGTATGCAGCTCTCTTAAGCATCTTCTCAACCATTTCTTCATACCATCCATCAATCTGCTCAACTTCATCCGAATTCCATTTCTTCTTTTCTCCGCCCCAAAACTCCGGAGAGGCATTTTTAGGAATACGCTTGTTGATATCCTTCATTGTCATAACCTTTAAGCGATTCTTTTCAGGGTTACTTCGGAAAACATGATAATAAAACCCACCTATAACCTCACCTCGATCAAAATCATTGACAATATCAAACGTGTATGATTCAACTTGGTTATCCTTATTTTTTTTATGAGATTTAAATACATCATTAGAATATACCAACTCTACTATTACGTCATCTGGGACCTCAAACCCGTATTTTACGGCTTTAATTTTCATTCCTTCGTAGCCTATAATGAAACCAATATCGAATTGGTTAGTCTTCTTGTTTTTGTAAGGAATTAAGTTGATGTGATTGTCTTGCAAAGGATCTAAACCGATACTTGAATACGCAACTACATCCAATGCTAATTGGGACATATTCACGTTTTTCCAAACAAACTCAAGTTGATCGCGATATTGTTCAGCCTTTCCAAGTCTTTTAACTTCGTTTTCCTTTAATGTCATATCAAGCTTAATGAAATAATTTTGGATAAGCTTTCTTTGAAAATTAGTAAGTTGAACATCTCCTGCATTCGCAGTAAACTCTTTCATTACAGCCATTGTGAATCTTTCCGACTGAGTTGGTTGTGCTACGGCAATATCTGAGTTGATATTTGTTGTTGCCGGTGTTTGATTGTTATTTGACATCTTTATTTTCTTTTATGATTTTGTAAATACAGTGTTTTAATTGTTTGGTAGGTCTAGGCATTTTTGATTTGTTGCACCACATCAATACTCCATCATCATTTAATTTATAAATGCATTCCTCACATGATACCAGTCCAAATGATTGAAGTGGTGCAACAATTTTCTTAGCCATTAGGCAGCGCGTTCGCTTAATTTCCGATCGATAAATGCTTCAAAAGAATTGCCAGTTTCTTCTTTATAGCGTTCGAATTCGGCAAGGAATTCTGGACTATACAAAGGCAATCCAACGTTCAGTTTTGAGAATGGTGACACGATCAAGTTTACTACCTGCGCAGCTGTTTCTGGAATAACGGAAATGGACTCTCTATTGTCCAGGAATACTGGAGCTGTGACCTTGTAGTGAGCTGAAAGTGTATTGATGATATCAATTCCTACCAAAATCTTACCAGCAGTATTTAAGTCAGAGAATGGCACCCCGTTGAAAGTAGCTTTACAAGTTGGCTCTTCACCGCCATTATTAAGCTTGCTGAATAAAGTAAACTTGGCATACTTGAAGAGACCATTAACACGGGCTTCCAATTCTTCCGCTTTGGCTTTTTCGTATTTCTCGGCAGAAAACTCCAGTTTTTCAAGATCAGCCAATTGTTGGGACCATCCGCGTTCTTGATCTTTCAACTCCTGGATACGAGCATTGGCGCGATCAATTTGATCGCCAACAGTTAATTGACGTTTTAGAGAATCAATATCAGCGTTTACAGTAGCCTTTTGAACTCTAAGATCGCCAAGATCAATGTTTTCAGGCTTTTCGAATTTTTGGCTTTCAAGTGAAGAAATTTTTGAAATCACATCTTGATATAATTGATCGTTTGCAAGACGACTTTCTACGGAATCAATCGTTGTCGTAGTGGTTCCTTGAAATGCTTCCAATTTTGATCTCGCCTCAGCCAAAGAATTTTGAATAGTGGCTATCGAATTATCCAAAGCGTTTTTAGTTAATTCAAATTGTTCGATAGCGGTCCGGCCTTCTTCATCTCTTCTCTCAAGATCCTTTTTCAATCCCTGCCCCTGGACATTAATTCCAGCAAGTTCATTTTTCTTGCGTAAAACGAAGGCGGCTTTTACCTCTTCAATTTTCTCAGGCTCGAACTCTCTTCCACATCCCTCGCAACAAGTCTCATTTTCATTTAATTCACGACCATTTACTGACTTGAACAGCTCACGCAATGAATCCATTCTAGATTGAATATCTTCTTTATCTTTCTCAAGCCTTTTTAGATGGTCGAAATGCGTTTTAACCAACGAGTCTAATTGCTGATTTTGGACGGAAAGCTGAGACTGTAAAGTTGTAACCCGGGACTTCGCTTCATTTATACCAGACTGGCTATTGTTCAATTCTGAATTATAAGCCGCTTTATGATTGGCTTCGATATTTTGCTTCTCAATCTTAGCCTGATGTATTGCGTTTTGATTATCAAGGATAGCTTTATTGATTTGAGCATTGGCCGCGTTATAAGCTTCATTCCGGTCTGTGATCTGCTGATCCAATAAATCGTATTTCGATTGCAATTCAGTAATACGCTCGTTAATACCATCTTCACTTACCAATTCAGGTTTTGAGCGCTCAAGCTCGTCAATACGTCCGGGGATTTGTTCAATATTATCCTTCAATAACTTTTTGTCGGATGCAACTTTAGCTTTGAATTCTTTCAATGATTTGCCCGAGAGATTTTCCAACAGCACCTTAAGCTCAGGATATTTGGCAGAAAGGAAGTCATCCGTGATTTCTCCAACAATACTTGATAAAGCTGTACGTTGATCCTGCCAAGGCATTGAATTAAAGTAAAGGGGATTTGTAATTAGCTTGAAAACCTTCTCGTCCAATAGACCGTTTACTTTAGCTTGAAACTCTCCAGCTTGCAAAGGGACCTCGTTCCAGTAATAAAGGTGTTCGTTTCCGGTAAACTCCGCAATAGCTTCTCCTCTCTTTTTGGTCCATTTCTCGCGATGGATATGACGGATACTAATTTCTTCTCCATCAACTACGATGATAGCTGAGACTTCATTCTCTAATTTATCGGTTTTTTGACCTTCCATATCAAGCGGCTTGATATTAAAATCTTTCCGATCGTTTGAGTCTTTACCGAAAAGTAACCATAGGAAAGCGTCAAAGATTGTTGTCTTGCCTGTAGCGTTGGCGCCAAAGATGTTCGTCACCTCTGCGAAATCAATTTTAAAATTCTTGACACCTTTAAAATTGATGATTGAAATTGTTTTGATTAGGATATTCATTTTTGAATAGATTTATTTAGTTAATAGACTTATTAATTGTTGCAATTTTTCATCATTGTTGATGTTTGGTAGCTCTATATATTGGCCTTTAGTGGTTATTTCAACAGTTTGAAGGTTTGTAATTTCAATTGCAAAATTTTCGTTTTCAAACTTGTGATCGATCACCGTTCCAACTTCTTCATCGCTCCATTCATATCTAGAAAATCCTAGATCTTCTAGAGTACTCGCTAAGAAATTCATGCTTTTTTCCCTTTGGTGTGTACGTAAGTTGCCAGATTAGCACTCGCTGCTATGGCATTTAATTGAGTGACATCGATTCCCGCTTCCGTCACATTAAGAACTCCCTCTTGAATCCATCGATCTACTTTTCTTCGGCTTCCAATTCTTCTGTATGCTTCTTGGTTCGAAATGAACTGAGACATTTTACCTACAGAAATTAGTGCTCTGGTCGCACCGAGTTCCGCTGACTCCTGGAGAAGGGAGATTAATTCAGGTTCAACGATGCTAATTGTTTTGAATCGGTTCATTCTCACCTCCATTTGTTTTCAACTCTGCTTTTACCTCGATAAAACCGGCAACAGCATTTACAACTGTAGTATACCTCATGTGCGGTTTATCCATTTTCATTTTACGGCCGCAAGCTTCACGGACCGCTTTAATATGCTGCAAATGAAATCTTTTAACATCTCCACCAGTCATCTCTTCGATATGGTCTGTTACTGTGGGTTGCTTTTCTATTTTGATAATCGTATGTAGTTCCATTATTTATTTTTTATTTGGTTTGTAAAGTGTTATTCCTTTTGCTGCGGCAAATAAGGCCAAGTTCAACTTATCGGATTGTCCAGTTTTCTCACGAATATTTTGCAAATGCGTAGAAATGGTTTCCGGTGACCGGTTTAGCTTTTCAGCGATCGATTTATCAGGAAGACGGATATATCTCAGAACTTCAAGCTCTGCTTTGGTTAGATATCCATTTTTAACCTGAATAGAATCACAAATTTTGCCTTCAAATTTGCAGACACCTCGTCGTCCACAGTCATAAAACTCCGACCTATGAACTGTCCCATCTTCGTCGAAATCGGGTGAATCGTCAAGGCCACCGAAGTTGCAAAGTGTGTATTGCTTTATCTGTTGGTCCTGTCTAAGGTTTGGCCACTTTGCCAGATGCTCCAATTTTTTAGGATTGTTAAGCATATCTTGCTTAATCATTTCCATTACATTACTCGGAAAATTCGGCCACATGGTTTGACGCATATCATGACTACAGTAAAGAATACGCGTTTCGATGTCTTCAAATATTTCGACTGTTTTGTCGATCATCCCTCCTATAATTCGCTGTTTACTCATTTGGTACTATTTTGGGATTGCCTGTTTTAAACTATTGTATTACCTTTGTTTTGTTCGTATGGTACAAATGTAATTACATTAATTACATAATGCAATATGTAATATTACATTATTTTGTATATGTCTGTATATCAAGGAGAAAAATTTAAATCATATCTTAAAAAGAAAGGTATCAGTGTAATCAATGCTGCAGAAATGCTGCAAGTTGCACGGAATACAGTTTATCAATATTTCAGAACTGAGAATTTAACCAGGGAGGTTGTAACTAATATAATTACAACTTTTAATACAACAGAGGAAGAAGTATTTGAGGTAAGTGAATCTAAAACAATAAAATCTAACGCTAGAGACATAGGGAATCCGGAAATTTATGATGAAGATGGGGATCAAAAATTCACAGAAATTTCACCAGGTCGTTACCGCATGGGGACGGAACTAGTACCTGTCTATGCACAAGCTGGATATTTAACTGGATATGCCGATAAAGAATTTATAGAAGAGTTGCCGAAACATTATATAACCGTTGATAAGTACGTTCGAGGAAAATACAGATCATTTGAGATCAGTGGTCACAGCATGGATAATGGAGATGTTAAAGAAGCCATGCCCGATGGAACCATTGCAACAGGAAGAGAAGTAAAACGTGAACTTTGGAAAAGTAAACTCCACAACCACCAATGGCCTAACTGGATCTTTGTCCATCGGACCGAAGGGATTGTCGCGAAACAGATAGCTCACCAGGATCTTGAAACGGGGCAACTAATTTTAAGATCTCTTAATCCTGATAAAGACAAGTACCCAGATATCCAGGTATTCATGGACGAAATCGAGCAAATTTATAATGTTATAAAAAGGGAGCTCCGGTAATGCCTTATAATGCCGACTACTCCCCTGCTGAACTTAAGGTTTTCAAAATTATAAAGAAACATATTCTTGAAAGTTCTTTGTCAGAAAATGGAATATTAGCCGGCGGAATATATATTAAGCCAAAACCTAAAAATTTACGGCTTAAACTGATCGAGATGAATAGCTTTGGCACCAACAGGGCAAGGATCTTAAGTAAGATAGCAATGTGTGTAAACATAAATTATCAAGATGAAGATGAGAACCTGGTGCGAGAAGTGACAGATTTCATTTATGACCTTTTCGACCAGTCGTTTTTAAGTAATTTATATTTTAAGTCAACTTTAAAGCAAGTTGGCCGTTGCTCGCCCTACCTATGGTTAGGTAACAATTGTTTCGAAGTTTTACATAAAAATCTAAATAATAAAATAAAGATATATGGCTACACAGACTGAAAATAGAGATAGTAATTTAGCTTTGATCGGTCAAAGATTTAAACAATTCAGAAAAGAAAAAGGAATTACTCAAGAAGATTTGAAAGAAGTTGGCAATGCAGTTGTGATGTCCAGAATAGAAAACGGGCACCGCTTTCCAAATCCTGAGATTCTAATCTATATGGCTAATAAATACTCAATGGATATCAATTGGCTTTTAACTGGCATAACAACGAAAAAGAGCACGTCAGAAAATTCCGAAATCTTAGCCAGAATAGGCTTGGCGGAAGCTCGACTATCAGAGCTAGAAAAAGCTGCAGGCATTAAGACGCAAAGCTAATTCTCACCGTATACTTAATCGTGGATGCCGGCTTCATCCTTGAGTAGATCCAGTACTGCACGCTGGATCTCGTCAATTTTGGACCAGTCTCGTGCTGTATATACAGCGGCCATAGTATTTGTCTTTTGATTTAATGCGCGTTGGATATCAAAATCATCATAGCCACAAAATCCTGCTAATGTTGCAAAGAAGTGTCTAGCGTGATAATAGGTGAAATTTGGAATTCCAAATACATCCGCCAACCGTAGCTTGAAAGATTCGGAAAGCCTATTATTTATAGCCTTAGGAAGAGCATATCTTTCTTGAAGGTAGCCAGCATATTTTTCAACAAGTGGCTTTGCTTCCTCGGTAACTTTAATGCTGATAAAAGCTTTATCTTTTCTCTTACCCCTTGTTTTATTCCTATTATAGCCAAATCGTTCAATATTCTTATCAACTAAATAAGCATGAAAATCATTAGCATTTGTCCCGCACATATAAAAGGATAGCATAAATAGATCCCTAGCTATAGAATCCGCGGTATTTTCGATCTCTACATCTCTAATAAATTTGATCGTTTCGACAATTTGATTTAAGTCAATTTCCGCCTTACCAGAAGATTTAGACTTTGCATGTTTAGAAATCTCTAATCCCTTTTTTCGACTTTCTGGGGATTCCGGAGGAGTATATTTTGAAAATGGGGAATTGTGAATTCTAACAATACCTAACTCTTCATTATTATAGACATCTTTTGCTTCATTGAAAATCGCCCTTATATCTGACATTGTATTTCGGACAGTGTTAACCGCATAGTCATTATCGAATAAATACTTTTCAAACTCACGAAGTAATTTAGAAGTGATAAGATCTACATTGAATTGGATTTTATTTAAAAATCTTTTGAAAAATGTAACACTCGTTTTCCTTCTTAATCCGGTACTCTTTCGATTACTATTTATTAACGCCTGAACATTTTCATCAGCAAACTTAATAAAATCTATAAGCTCATCCTCCAATGAAAAATACTCTTTAATATCGGATGCTGACATGTAGTCAACTTTAGCCCCCAAGGCGTTTAATTTCTTCCGATAATCATTCACCGTGGAAGTCAAGTATGTATCGATAAATACCTTTTTTAATCGTATCTTTGTATCAACATCAGACTTGCCGGCATAGATGTTTGTATCTATGTAAACAGTAGATCCTTTATGAGTAATTCTAATTTTTACATTAAAAGTGCCGTCTTGTTTTTTATGATGTTTAAGTATAACTGCTGCTACAGTAGCCATTGTTCTTTGTAAATGATTTGTAAATTATATGTTTCAAATATACACAAATATTGTTGTACAATCGTGTACAACACATCGAAAGAACGACTTACTTAAACAACATAAATTCCTGATAAACAGAATATTTACAACAAAAAATACAAAAAATTCATTGCTGAATGATTAATGTGTCAAATCTCTCCCTTCGTTTTGGTAAACGTGTACTATTCGAAGATGTCAATCTAAAATTCACACCTGGAAACTGTTACGGTATTATTGGCGCTAATGGAGCAGGTAAATCTACTTTCTTAAAAATTATCTCAGGGGAAGTTGATCCTTCGACAGGTTCAGTGGCATTCACGCCAGGCGAACGCATGTCTGTTTTAAGTCAGGATCACTATGCTTTCGACGAGTTTACTGTTCTTGAAACTGTCATGATGGGTAACCAAGAGCTTTACAAAATCATGAAAGAGAAAGATGCCATTTACATGAAAGAGGATTTCTCTGATGCCGACGGCGAACGTGCCGGCGAATTGGAAAGTCTTTTTGCTGAAATGGATGGATGGAATGCCGAATCAAATGCCGCAACTTTATTGAGCAGTTTGGGTATTAAAGAAGAACTACATTATAAGTTGGTTTCTGAAATCGACGGTAACCAAAAAGTGCGCGTACTTTTAGCGCAAGCATTATTCGGTAAACCCGATATTTTGATTCTCGATGAGCCTACCAATGATTTGGATATTAATACCATTGCATGGTTAGAGGATTTTTTAGCGAGTTACGAAGCAATCGTCCTCGTTGTATCCCACGACCGTCACTTCTTGGATGCTGTATGTACGCATACAGTGGATATTGATTTTGGTAAGATGACAATCTATACGGGTAACTACTCATTCTGGTACGAATCTTCTCAATTAGCGTTAAAGCAACGTTCTGATCAAAACAAGAAGATGGAAGATAAAGTAAAAGAACTCCAGGAATTTATCCGTCGGTTCTCTGCCAATGCTTCCAAATCCAAACAGGCTACTTCTCGTAAAAAAGCCTTGGATAAGATCAATATTGACGAGATTAAACCATCCAACCGTAAATATCCTGCCATCATGTTCAATACCATGAATCGTGAACCAGGAGATCAAACGCTACAAGTTGAAGGATTAAGCAAAACGGTCAATGGCGAGGTATTCTTTAAGGATATCACGTTTATGATTAATAAAGGCGATAAAATCGCTGTTCTAGGTCCAAATTCATTGGTTACCACAGCATTTTACGATATTATCACTGGTAGAGACACCGATTTCGGCGGCGAATTCAAATGGGGCGTTACCATCACTCCTGCCGATATGCCGATTGAAAATGCCGCGTTCTTTGAAGGAAAAAGTGATAATTTGGTTGATTGGTTGAGAGAATATACAACTAACCCAGAAGCAGATGAACAGTTTATACGGGGATTTTTGGGGAAAATGTTATTTTCCGGTGAAGAGGTTATGAAGAAAGTATCTGTGCTTTCGGGAGGAGAAAAAATGCGCTGTATGTTCTCCCGTATGATGCTTCAAGGTGCCAACTTCCTGATCTTCGATGAACCAACCAATCACTTGGACTTGGAATCTATCACTGCATTGAACAATGGAATGTCTGATTTTAAAGGATCCATGTTGTTCACATCCCGTGACCACGAATTGACTGAAACTGTTGCCAATAGAATCATCGAATTGACGCCGAAAGGTATCATCGACAAATTGATGACTTACGATGAATACATTAATAGCGATGTAGTGAAAGCACAACGTGAAGAAATGTATAAATAAATAAGATAATTTATCCCAATTTAATAAAGGCTCCATAATTCATTTTATGGGGCTTTTTTGATGTCCATTAAAAAAGCACTGAGGGGTTCAGTGCTAATCGCGATTGATATGAAAGAATTGAGAAAGTTTTTATTTTACTGAACCGACGGTTTGACAATACGCCAGCCTAATTGTAAGGACACTGCACAATGATCGGATAAATCTTGGCCCTTTTCGTTTTGAAAAAGCTTTTTTTGAACCTGATAATTCTTTGCCTCAAATAGCAAATGATGATCGTTGCGATAGTAGATTTTATCAATACCTTCACAATCCTCTGTTAACTCCAACGCCGTTTTCGCTTCAAAGTTCGCTTGATGCGCAGGAATATCACCTTTGTTGCGTAAACTTACCCATGCATCTACCAAACCTAAGTCCTTCTGAAAAGAACCGATGTTATCCAGCTCGTAAGCATAATGTGCATTAAAGTCACCCATAATCAAAAGTGGTCTGCCAGCCGAATACTTTTTGATATAGGCTTTTAGCTGATTTATATTCTTCTGCCGGGCAATCGTTGCATTCTGATCATCCTGCGCTGTAGCATGTACATTATAAACATCAATAAATACTGCCTTGGCCAATTGAATTCGAGCATAAGAAAAGCCTTTAGGCGTCAGACAATCTGCACCATTGCAATCGGTCCAGCTTATTCGCTCAAACTCTACGATCGGATATTTTGAAAGTGTACTCAGCCCGTCCCCAAAAGGTACTCCACCCATATTTGCCGTTCGGTAGCTATGCTTATTTTCGCTGTAAAGAAACTTGTTGTAGTTAAAGTCCTCCTGTACATTGACAATATCAAACGCATTGATCCGATTGCCGATCGACGTAATACTGGAAGACCGCTCGGTTACAGCACTGGAAATCAATTCAGGAAGGCCAGCTATATTGTATGTTAACAAATTTAGCTTTCCGTATGTCGCCTCCGGCATAGCTGCATACACCGAATTACTAAACTTCGGCTGTTGTTTTGGCTTCAACTTAAAACCCAACATAACACCGGCAGACGCACAAATAAATAAGATGACAATCTTTCGAAAACCCTTGGGTCTAATTTTTTTTTCGAACAATAGATCTAATAGCATGGACTGAATATTTTGTTCACTCTAAAGGTACTCCACCAACATTAGCTCTATTATCATATTCAATTAATTCTACTTTTAATAATCATTCACAAATCATTAAAAACTAATAATTTATAAACACTATAATGACAAAAGGTTAATACCTGCATAGCATAGGGGTTACAGCTTTCAACTATTTTTATACAACCCCTAATAAGAATAACATGAGAAAGGTAGCCTTCTTTACAGAGATACTCGTCGAGGATTTTGACGGTGCATCACGGACAATGTTTCAGCTGATAAACCGTATAGACCAGCAGAAATTCAACTATTTCTTTATTTATGGCGGCGGCCCTACGCAATTTCGAAATTTCCATTCTTACAAGGTTCCCACATTCAAAATACCGGTCAATGACGATTATTGTCTCGCTATTCCACAGCTTATTAAAAAGAAACTTGAGCTCGCTTTAGATAAATTTGCTCCCGACATGATCCATATTGCAACTCCTTCCCTTTTAGGTTTTTTTGCATTGAATTATGCCAAACGGAAAGGTATTCCTGTCCTTACAATCTATCATACACACTTCATTTCATACATTGCCTATTATTTCAAAAACATATTACCCTTAGTCAAACCGACTGAACAATGGATGAAAAAAGCAATGAATAACTTTTACAACAAATGTGATATTGTCTATGTACCGACCAAATCCATTCTAAATGAATTACAGCAGATCGGCTTACAACAAGAAGGATTAAAACTGTGGCAAAGAGGAATAGACACAGCTCTGTTTAACCCCCAAAAAAAGAATCTATCTCAACTGCAGACCATCACAAAGAATGACAAACCAACAATCCTTTTTGTCAGTCGTATCGTCTGGGAAAAAAATATTAAAACGCTTATTGAAATCTATCAACAGATACATGCCCAAAACCTCGACTATAATTTCATTGTTGTCGGTGAAGGAACAGCCAAAATAATTGCGATGCAAGAGATGCCTAAAGCTATTTTCTTAGGAAAGAAAAGCCATGATGAGCTCGCAATTTTATATGCTTCGGCCGATGCGTTTGTTTTTCCGTCGGTCTCAGAAACGTATGGAAACGTCGTCGTCGAAGCATTAGCATCCGGACTTCCTTGTGTTATCGCCAACGGCGGAGGCTCGGCCTCCTTGATTCAGCACGGAAAAAATGGATTTAAGTGTCAACCTGAAAATGCGGCTGGATATGTTTACTACCTCAAAAAAATTCTCTCCGACGCAAGCTTAAAAAAGAATCTCGTCATTGAAGGTCTATCCTATGTTGGGCAACTGGATTGGAATAGACTAGCTGGACGCTATTTTAATGACATTGAACTATTGATAGACAAAACACAGGAAGTCGATTTGGCATGGGCAAATTAACAAACCCAAGCCAACTCATCAAAGGTGTTTTTTTACTTTTGATTCTGGCGTCCATCACGATCTTTTTAGCGAAAAGCGATTTAAATGCGTTGAAAAAAGAGCTCTCCTCTGTTGGTTATCGCTTCATCGTTATTTTGTTTACAACTTGCGCGGCCTATTTTTTAGGTACATTAGCTTGGTGGATATGTTTAGGCCCTGCAAAAAAGAAGGTCAATCTGCTCAAACTCTTTGCCGTCCGTCAAATCGGGGAAACCGTTGGACTATTCAATCCCACCAGCATTATCGGTGGCGATTTATTAAAGGCACAATTGATAACCCGTTATGACATTCCTTTAAAAGAAGGATTGAATTCGGTTGCAATATCCCGTATTACTGCCGTACTGTCTCAATTGACACTCTTTTTGATTGCTATGATTTGGTTGATATTTTCTCCTTTAAAAAATGAAATTATACGCTACGCAGGCCCAGTAATTTATATGATCTGTATGTTCTTATTTCTTTTGATGATCTTGATACTTTACTGGTTAATAGCTGCAAAAAGTCCCTCACAAACCAAGGCTTCAACAGCAACACCTTTTGGAAAAGCACAAGCGCATGTTCAGTCACTCCTTTGGAGTGTAAAAGACTTTTATAAACATCAAAATAAGGTTTTTTGGTATTCTTACTTACTTTTTGCACTACATTGGATTATTGGCAGCCTTGAATTCTATTATATTCTAAAATTTTTGGGTGTTTCAGTACAACCAATACATGGTTTAATAGTAGATATGAGCGTCATTGTGCTAAAAAGCATCGGTGCTTTTATTCCAGGACAACTGGGTATTGAAGAAATCGCCAATAAGCTCCTACTCCATATGATCGGTATTACAGGAGGTAGTATTTGGCTCAGTGCTTCATTATTACGTCGCGGCCGACAGCTCACCTGGGTAGCACTGGGTTTTATATTTTATCTATGCATCAAAAGGAAACCAGTACATGTATCCATCTGAAATAGAAATACTATTTGTCAGCCACAAATATCCCCCAAGTGTTGGCGGTATGGAAAAACAAAGCTTTGAACTGATCAATACTGCGGCTCTTTACTTGAAGGTACACACCTTAGTCTATGACAATAGGGAACCTCTTTTAGCCTTCTTCTTCCTACTGAATCGCCGCATTCTAGCCAAAATTAACGATAACCCCGGCATCAAGCTTATCCACTTTAATGATGGATTAATTGCGTCCTTCGCCTCTTTTCACAAAGGATATACCCATTTAAAACGTGCTGTCACGCTTCACGGTCTGGATATCGTTTTTCCACTTCGTTATTTTCAACGTAAGATTATACCGCGGTTTAACACTTTTGATCAGCTTATTGCCGTTAGCCAAGCCACCGCCGACGCCGCACAGTTACGCGGTATCGATCCATCCAAAATCATTGTTATACCCAACGGTGTAGATCCGATACACTGCTCCACTCAAAACAATGAACCAACCTGCGAAAGCAGGCCCTATTTTATCACTTTGGGACGCCCTGTTAAGCGGAAGGGCTTCTCGTGGTTGATGAAACATGTCATCCCCGCGATTCAGGGCGATTTCAAATTACTAATGGTGGGGCCATTCGATCAAAAACCGCAATGGAAAGAACGCCTATTGCAGCTTACACCAAAAAAGATAAATCATTTAATCACCCTATTCCTCGGATTTCCCACCGATCAAGGGGCCATCCGAAAATTACTGAAAGCATACCCCGAAAAAATTGAACATCTTGGAAAAGTTCCATTCGAACAACTGCAAAGCCTCCTGACCAACGCACAGGCCTTTTTGATGCCCAATATTGAAATGGCCGGTGATATGGAAGGCTTTGGGCTCGTCTGCCTAGAAGCTTCCACAGCAGGCACAATTGTTGTTGCCGCCGAATTAGAAGGAATTACAAGCGCCGTTACACACAATTACAATGGGCTTCTCCTGCCAAGCGAAAACCAAAACGCATGGATCGAACAACTTCAAGCCATTTTAGAAGATCCAGTCCACTATAAAAAGCTAAGCCTACAATTTAAACAGAATACCCTAAAACAATATAGCTGGGATATTATGGCCAGATCCTATTGCCAATCATTTGCAGACTTAATTACAGCAGCAGATAAATAATTGAACGTAATACCGCATCAAGTTGACTGCTTCTGTCATCCACGCGGAAAGCTCTTCAAAAGGCATTGTTTATAGAACTTACTTGCTTGCTTGCTTGCTTGCTATACAGATAAAAGATCAATTAAATGATGAAATATGAAACAATAGATGCTTACTTCCAACGACAAGAACTCATACGGATAAATTCAACGTCTTTCAAGACGCAAAACTTTTTTATAGCGAACTGCTAACGGTCGATAAAAAATCAATTGAATCAAAGCGAAACATCCTACCAAAACAAGTCCCAATGGTGAATAAAAAGTTAGACCAATATACAGTAGTAATAAGAATAACCGCAGCATCTCAAGTGGAAAAACCCAGTCTTCATGTTCTAGAAGTCCTCCAATACAAATAACACTACAAAGAATAAATCCCCCGCCAATAACGAGTTGTATCAGTTGCTGATAATTACCATAAAGCAGAAAGAAAAAAAGAAGTGTCATCGTCAACATGGACTGAAAAAAGATATAGCGGCTTAACGCCTGCGCATGAACTTGCGGCTTAGCTCCGGCAAATATGCGCTCTTCCAGTTCTTCGCGAATTTCAGGCTGTATATCGTCAGGCTTACCGAATATAGTCCGCATTTTGTTCCCAAATCCTTTCGCCCGCTTAAATGACAAACCAATTTCAAATAAATAATGAAAATGCTGCCATAGAAAAGTATAGCGGTGAATGGGCTTTGTGAGCCCATAGACACAAGGCTCCTCCTTTTGTTCCGATATAAATGTTCCAAACAGCTTATCCCAAATAATCAGGATATCCCCATAATTCTTATCCAGATAGATTTCGTTGCTGCTATGATGCACCCGATGATGGGAAGGCGTTACAAATAGCCGCTCCAAAATACCCAAATTTCCAACAGTCTGCGTATGGGAGAAAAATGGATACACGCCATGAATCAACAGAATAGCGGTCATCATAAAGGGCGGGAAACCCAAAAGGGGGATAAAAGCCCAAAATAGCGAACGGAAAACGGCTTGAAATATGGTGATCCGGGCCGCCACCGTAAAGTTATAATCTTCACTTTGGTGATGTACAACGTGCGCAGCCCACAATAGGTTTATTTCATGGCTATAGCGATGATACCAATACCAGAGAAAATCTGTAAATAGGAAAAGTATAACCCAGGTCCAAACATTAGCTTCAATCTGAAATATCGCAAAATTTTGATACACCCAAACGAAAAAAAAGTAAAATAAACTAACGGAAAACATATCACACATACGCTCAACGATACCAACATTAAGATTTGAGATCGATTCATCAAAAGAATAAAAACGTTTCTGTTTTTTGAGGCTATACCCATATTCCAACACCATCAGAATTAAAAATAAGGGAATGATAAATGCCAAAAAATTAAGTTTTTCCGTATACATCCATTTGCTATTTTAAAGACAAACAATCTACCTGAGTCGCTATTTGATAAGATTCGTCTTTTATGATGCCAAAAGATAAATTCTTTCAAACTCTTTATTATTAAACAATCAATTTTAAATCAGGTTTTTCAATTTATGGTTTTTCAATTGATCAAAGGTATGCTTGCTCCTGTTTAGACAAGACCAAACGCCAACCTTAAGGACTTTTCTATCGCAAAAGAAAATGCACAAAAAAATCCTCAAAAAGCTAAACACTTTTTGAGGACTTCTGACTGAACGATAACCAGTACTTTACTGACAAGTCACCGTGATACCAGCTTACCGGACTATTTAAATGCTAATGCACACTGGACATATCGATCTGCGTCTTTCCTTGTTTGATCATCAAGACAAAGGGGACACACAGCAAAAATACCACACCCAGATATAAAAACACATCCATGTAGGATAATACAGTAGCCTGTTTCATCACGCTCATATCGAGTATCTGGTGTGCTTTGGCCAAAGCTTCATTGGGCGAAAAACCTTTCGCCTGAAAGCTCATTTGCAATTGCTGCACCCGTTGTTGCACATCAAACTTGCTTGGATCTAAATTAGCCACCAGATCGACGCGATGTTTTTGGCTATCACGGGCAATAAATGTCGTAATTAAGGCTATACCAAACGAACCACCCAGCTGGCGCATCATCCCTGTAAAGGCAGCTCCTTCACCGATTGACTTACCATGTAATGTCGATAGGGAGAGTGTCATGACAGGTACGAACAACAATCCTAAGCCAACTCCACGGAGAATTAGGGGCCAAAACATGTGCTCTGCTCCCGTATCATTGGTCATGAGACTGTACATCCAAAAACAGAAGCCAAAAAAGATACTTAGTCCTACGGCAACCATATATTTTTGGGGAACACCATTTTGGATCATCTTCCCAATAAAAGGCATCATGATACCGGTCATGATTGAACTTGGCAACAATAACAAACCTGCGTCTGTGGCCGTCCATCCCAATATCGACTGTGTATAGATTGGAATAATAAAAGTCGATCCAAACAAGCCGAAACCAAGAATAAAACTCATCACTACACCAACCTGCAAATTCTTATCCTTCAATACCCGCAAGTTAACAATGGGTTTATCATAGACCAATTCCCGCCATATAAAGAACAATAGTCCGAAAACAGACAAGATTGACAAGCCTAAAATCAAGGGATCGTCAAACCAATCATCCTGTTGTCCATGTTCCAATACAAACTGAAGGGAACCAATAAACATGATCAAAAAGATCATACCAAACCAATCCACTTCCTTTGCAGATTGCTTTTGGCTATATTTAGGACTGCGCACAAAAGATAAGGTCAACAAGGTCGCAATAATCCCTAACGGCACATTGATATAGAATATATATGGCCAGGAGAAATTATCGATAATATATCCACCTAACGGTGGGCCTAGCGTTGGACCAATAATTACCCCCATACCATAGATAGCCTGAGCCATACTACGTTTTTCCTTCGGGTAACTTTCTGTAATAATGGTCTGCGCTGTTACTAACAACGCTCCCCCGCCCATCCCTTGTATAAAACGAAATGCAACAAGCTCCCAAATATTGGTCGCGTTACCACATAAAAATGAAGATACTGTGAATATGATAATAGACGCAGCAAAGTAATTTCTCCGTCCAAATTGTTGGGACAACCAGCTGGTCATCGGAATCACAATTACGTTGGCGATTGCGTAAGCCGTGATAACCCATGCCACATCTGTCAAGGTCGCCCCCAACGAACCTTTCATGTCGTTCAGAGCCACGTTGACGATGGTTGTATCCACGATTTCCAACAGCGCACAAAGCACCGCTGTAATCGTGATTACAACACGTCGAAAACCATATTCAACCAGACTGTCTTGTTGATTTAAATTTTCCATAGTTATTGAACATGCACATCTACGTCAGCATTCATGCCCGGTCTGAGCAAAGCCACATTTTCTGCTTTATTGTCTTTTGTCAATTTGATTTTTACAGGTAAACGCTGAACAGTCTTCACAAAGTTACCAGTCGCATTATCTGGCGGCAATAAAGAAAAACGCGATCCTGTCGCCGGTGAGAAAGAATTTACTTCACCTTCAAATTCGATATTAGGATAAGCATCCACTTTGATCCCCACCTTTTGACCAGGCTTCATTTTTTCCAATTGCGTCTCTTTAAAGTTGGCTACTACCCATGTTTCAATATTATCGACAATGTAGAATAAAGACTGACCTGGATTGACCATTTGTCCAGGCTGAACCTTAATGTTGGATACCTGACCATCCACAGAAGCCAGTACCGCGGTATAAGAAAGGTTCAATTTAGCCGCCTCAAGCTGTGCATTCGCTCTTTTTATATTCGCCTCAGCAACAGAAGTTTGTTTTGAAGCCACTGTAGTCTTACTGACGATTGCATTACGTTGCGACGCACTGGCATTGCGTTGCTGTTGCAAAATTTCAACCTGCTTGTCGGCTTCCAATTTCGCAGTCAATGCCTGCTCGTACTGCTGTTTCGTAATGGACTGGTTATTGTATAAGTTTTGGTAGCGGATATAATCATTGTTCGCTTGCTTAGCACGAATACGTGCCGCATCGATGCTGCCTAAATTGGATTGAATCGTTGCATCTGAGATCGCCACATTAGCCGAAGACGCAGATACATCTGCCTTTGAAACATCAAAGCTACTTTGAGCTGCTGCCAAGGCTGCTAATGCCTCGTCCACACGAACCTGATAGTCTTGACTCTCAATGGTAAATAACGTATCCCCTTTTTTAACCAAATCATTGTCCTTTACATAGACTTTAGCGATAAAACCACCCACCCGTGGAATGATCGGGCTCATGTTTTTCTCTACCTGCGCATCGTCTGTAGTCTCATGCGCCTGGCCATGCATATATTTATACGCCCCATAAGCCCCTCCGAAGATGACCAATGCAGCCAAAACAATTGTAAATTTTTTATTTGTACCTTTTTTTTCAGGTGCGTTTTCTACTGTATTTTCCATGTCTAGATTAATTGCTATTTAATGTTTAAAGACCCATTTGCTAACAGCAGGTCGTAATATTTTTCAATGGTGTTTGCTTTGCTGATTGCCAGATTGATCTTGCTTTGCAGCTGCTGTACGTCTGCGGTCAACAAGTCGTCGGTATCTGCGATACCATTATCGTACTTATCTTTGGTGATCCGATAATTTTCAACAGCCTGATCCACCGCCTGATGATAGACCACATCCTGCTTTTGTGCCAGCATATAGTTTTCATTGGCCTGTTGAACCTGCACTTTTACCTTGTCATTTAATAATTCAATATGCTCATCAATTTCCTTGATACGGTTTTTTGCCACATTCACTTCTCTTTTATTTTTGTAAAGCGAACCGATATCGTAAGAAACGCCGATGCCAACCATGGCAGCATTCGTCACGGTAACCACCTTTTGAAGACCAAAAGCATTGTATCCAGCTGTTGCAGCAACAGTTGGCATGGCAGCCGCTTTTGTTACTTTCAACTGATCTTCAGCAACCAAACGTTGCGATTCCATCGATTTTAGATCTGAGCGCGAGGTTTTTGCTGCATCATATGATGCTTTTAAGCCCAAATCCACACCTGTGACTTCGCCCAAATTGATCTGATCCAGTTGGGTATCTTCATCAATTTTCAAGAAATTAGCCAATTGATAATTCAGCACCTTGATATTTTTCTGTGCTTCCTGAAGCGAAACCTGATAGTTTGAAAGCTGCAGTTCTGCTTTTAATAAGTCATTACGTGCGATCAAACCATTATCCAACATCGCTTTAAAATCCGAAACACGTTGCTCCGACTGCTTAATATTTTCAGCAATCAACAAATTGGTTTGTTGAGCCTTATAAAGACTCAAATAAAGATTTACTGCACGTATAGCCAATTGTTCTTTGCTCGCTACAGCATTGTATTCCTCGGCTTTCAATACATCCTTTGCAATATCAATGCCGCCCTTAATTCTGCCACCGGTATAGATTGGCATACTCACCGAAGCCTGACCCAACCACAATTGGTTTGCAGCGATATCTGGAGCAGATCCCCCCTCACCTAAAGCCAACTTTAAATTCACATTTGGTGTGGTCATAGCCATGTATTGTCCACTCAATTTTGCATCGGGAAGTTGTTTCGATTTGGCCGTTTCCACCTCGAGCTGCCTACCCAATATCTTGGTGTCGGCAGACTTCGCTTCCACGCTTTGATTTGCGGCCAAGTGAATTATTTCTTCCAAAGTCATGTGCTTGTTGTCCTGTGCCAACAAACCCATGGGACTTAAAAGCAATAAAGCACTCAAATTGGCCAACTTATTTTTCATATGTCAATAAAGCTTTAATTGTTGTCTGTATAAATTCTGTTAAAGTTGTTTCTATATAATTTGCATATTCTTCATCGTTATCGATATGCAACTGATCTTGCAAAAAGCAATGATTCATTTGGAAATTCATAAAAGTTCCCATCATCATCGAATGGATTAAAATTGGATCATATCCACCTTTGAACACCCCCTGTTCTACACCTTCATTGATCACGGAAGAAATAACCTCCAGGTTATGCAATTTGAGCTTCCTGAATGCTTCAGAGATCAGCATCCGCTGTTTTAGTGAACTTTCAATGGTAATGATATGATACAGCTTACGATGCGAATTCATCGATTTAATTGATCGATCTACCATCGCGTCTATTTTGTCCAGCGCATTGTCAATAAGCGCCAACTCATCCACATTGATCATAAAATCAGGAACACGCCACTCAAAAAACGTATCCAGCAACTTGTCCTTTGATCCAAAATAATAGTTGATCATTGCAACATTTACATTCGCTTCGTTGGCAATATCACGCACGGAAGTCCCATCAAACCCTTTTGTTGCAAAAAGACGCTCAGCTGCAAGTAAAATATCAATCTGTTTCTCGTTAAATTCCATTTTAAACCTCGATCTTTTAAAGATACCATCGCATATTCATAGCGATAATAAAAGACGTTCTCGCTAAATGCGCGACAAAGTTAAACAAACGTTTAATTTAAACAAGTGTTTAATTATTAAATTTGTGTAAAAAAAAACACCATTTCTGGTGTTTATAAGCGCAAAAACCAAATGATACGATTTTTAAAACGAGATGTACAAAAAAAATAAAAGCTGTTAAATAATTGAAATCGAAAAATTCATTTATGCCATTATATTTAAAGAATGCAAAAACTAGTTTAAACATTTTTTGGAGCCAGAATTAATAAGGTTAATTCCTTAGGGTTTACCGTAATTTTGGTAAATATTTTGATCTTACCTTAGCCTAGTGATAAAAATAGTATTACCGAGCAGCGACGTTATCAAGGCTATAATCGTAGCTAGAAAAGATCAAATGTTTGTTTCAGGGTTCTTTCTTAAATATGAAGTTAAGTTAAACAAGGCAAGTATTGAAATTGAACCTAGGGACGGCTTTAACTATAACCTTACAGACATTCTTAGGGACGTCTTTAATCTTGGATGGGCAGTGAAGGAATACATGTAATCTAAAAGCCGTTTAAAGACCATTTAAACAGCTTTTAGATTTTCATTAATCAACGCGATATACTGAATCCCTCACGCCAATATTGCCCATCAAACATGAAAGTCTTTATACTATATCTTCGAAAAAAATTGGATGTTGTTGCTGTCCCATCGGCTTGAATGATTGAACCGTTATTTGACACAACAGAAAAGTCATTTGGGCTGAGGTTTTGTATAGTTACCTCATATCCTAATTCGGGATAAGTAGGTAAATACAAGTTAACAGCAACAACATTATCTTTTATAAATACCCTTGAAATCTCCTCATCTATAGTCTGATTAGCAGCACTTATTTGTTGAAATGATTTTGTAATACCTCTCAGTCTTGTAAGTCCCTTATTTATAACCAAAGCATAATTATGATTTGAATTGGATGCTTCAAGCTCTAATGCTATATTCGTATTTGGGTACATGGGATCAGCTGTAGATATTGTATTAAAAATTGAAGCTGAACAATACCTGTTGGTTCCATTATACAAATTCCAAGCAAATTCTCTTCTTTGACCCCTGATTATACCATTCGCACGCAACACAAAATAATAGCGAGACATGTACACATATTGACCGTTCACTTCCCAGCTATCATCTGTACCTATTTTTAGATTATCTTGAGTTATATCAAAACCGCCTATTCTGCCTTTAAACGCTCTCATAGATCCATCATCTAAGACGCTGAACGGCGCACTATACCTATTTTCTTCAGTAGCCCCTGCCCAAAATCTCTGCGATTGGCTTCCGTTATCCGCCAATCCGCTTATACCAGCATTCACAAAATTATTAGAGCCGACAGTGATAATCTGGGCAAACAAACCTATCACGTCAATGAACTCGGCCGATACTTTGCCTGTACGGATAGTATCACCGTTAATGTATGTCATTCCATTGGTAAAAGCGTAGTCCCTACGGCCTTCGAGTACATTGTACAACAAACCACAATTGAAATGATAGAAACCTGCTACGGCTTCTGTTTTAATCGGTGTTTCCGATAGAACCCATTGTCCTGTGAGCTGTGTGCGTGAACATTTTGCGGATAAATAATACGACTTTAAAGGATCAAGTCCATTTTGATTTAGCCCACCAAGTTCCCAAATATAACCAAGCCCATCGATCTGTATTTCACGGTGTATCAATTTGCCAGCTGTGATCTGAATAGCGTTTGGATCATCCCCGATATTGGGAATAATGCGAACGCCATCCAAATAGAAATTTTGTGATTTAGCCCCAACAGACAACATGAGTGTTTCAATTGAATTTGGACGAATATTACTGTTATCAAAATAACCGTCTTCTGGATCAAAAATATGATTTTGCATCTCTCTCATACGCAATGCCTGCCTGCGTTGCTCTTCCGCTTTCTGGCGGTTAACAATCTTTACTTCTTCCTTGACCTTTCCTGTATCAATCAGAACTTGTGTTTCTTGCGTATAGGTGATTTTATCGCTTATAACGACCGTGCATTTATTCGGGTTGACTAGGGGAAATGAAACTGATGTAATTCGGATCATATCATCAATACCTAGTTTGTCATCTGTCAATCGTACACGATCACCCGATTTCAATTTAAATGCATTCTCACGCATATACTTCTCATCAATTTCAACGCGATAAGGCGGACGTGTCAATGTTTTAAAACTCTTTTCAACAGCTGTAAAAAGCCTGTTTTCCGCATCTGTGATATAAGATTGCGGTTGCTTGATCCCAACTAACGTATACTTGTCACCAACTTTCGGGGAAAACGTCGCATTCGGAGTTACATAGCCATCTGTATCGGTATTGGTTTTGATCCTGATCGTTTTGTCTGTATGACTGTACGAACTGATTTCAAACTCTTTTCCTCCAAGCTCACCAGTTTTAAAAACCACCTTTGCAGTCTCACCTTCGATTCTAGACCCGTTGAGATCAAAATCTAACGAACTATCAGTAAGGCTCAACCAATCGGCTGAAACACCCGTAAAGGTTGCCGTGCGTTCGGGAAATATATCATTAAATACAACGCTTGTTTCCCGACGACGTTCACCAGCAGCCAAAGGCCGTTCGATCATTCCCGTGTTAAAAGTCAGACGTTTCGCACCTCCTCGGTAATCTTCTGGAATGTTCTTAGTTGATCCGAATCCCAAAATACGATTGTAAAGCGGAGTATCAAGAATACCCCGCTCGACAGTATAAAGCCCTTTTGTTCGTCCATAGGCAAAACCGATGTTTGTCTGTTGCCCCGCTTGCTTGGTCAAGTTGATCGTTTTGCCGTCACCCGAAAACCAAAATTCAAGCTCAAATTCTTCTGAAAACTTCTGTAAAGCGCCTTTACAGGAATATCCTTGACCATCAGCGAAAAATTCAAATAGTTTTTCCTCCAGCTCCTCACATACCCCAACCATCCAGCCTGTATCGTCTACGTTCATGCAATCAACAATCATCTGGACGAAAGATCTAGGCGTACCGAAATAAGAGAACTCAATCGCACCCATATGTCTGAATGTGATATCCTTTAGCCAGTAACTAGGATGCTCGAAAGTAATATTGTACTGAAAAACAGCATTTCTAGTGATCTGATAGGGGACATTGATCGAATACCGTACACCGTTGTAAACGATATAGTCATCAACCTTGATGTCCAATACGCTTGGCGAATAGAATTGACATTGAATATCAAAGCGCCCCATACATTCGTCAAAAAACACTGTGTTTTCATCGATAGGAACCTCGACCGTCTTAATTCCCTGCCTGTATAATTGTAAAGTGTTCATATCAAAGTTGGTTTACGCTGTAAATTCGACCGCCTTCTATCGTGAGTGTGACTTTCCCGTGAAGAGACAGGGCGCTTGATCCATTAGCATTTACTTTGCATTTTATTTCCAAGGAATTCCCACTAATGCTATATTGAACATCAACAACATTAGGTGTTAACATGTAATCGCTTCCGATAGTTGTTATTGAACCGTTTGGATTGCCAGCCGAAAACAATCTATTGTGAGACACATAAGTAACACCATAACCCTCTGCAGTAGCGTCAATTTCTAGCCTAAAACGGCAATTTCTGTAATTCTGCAAATGACCCAATTTGAATAGGCCTACATAATTTGAAGTTGTTGCTCCCGATGGTATACTCCTGTCGAATCGCATTACCTCATTACAGTAAGTCACATCTGCGTCAGTTTGACCATTTTGATAAACACGAACATTATTAGCTAGAGGATTTAATGTATTGCTACTTTGTGAGCAATAATAACAGGAAGTGCCAAACAATACTGTGCCCATCGAAACATTGAATTCATTGCCTGTAACGTTAACTGAACTTACGCCATTTGCAACGAGACCATATTGGCCGTCAATTTTGTTTGCGCTTATAACAAAGCCTGAGAAACGACGACTATCGTAACCGCTATTTACATCTGTACCGTCAATACGGACGGCTGTATTTACAACCATCATCTCATTACCCTGTATCACAACTTTGCTTATACGGGATAGCAGGCGATCATTATGAAATATTATGCCATCACCGCAATTCTCAATAGAATTCCCTTGAATTATAAAAACAGAAGTACCTATATCTACAGCCTTTGGATTTATATCAATACCGGTAAGCCATTTTGCATTTCCAGAAAAATTAATCTTACAGTTTACTACCCTTAAGCCTCCACCGCTGTTCCATAAGATCGCAGCACCTAGCGGGGATCTATCCGTGAAGTAATTGATAATAAAATAACACGAATTAAATGACATATCTCCTATGTCATTATGTATAACATTGCTCAACACTATACCGTTACGAACTGGATCATAAATGTAAAGACCGTTGTAATTGAAATAAATACCGCTCTTCACATTTATGTTGTCATAAAAATTGATGACCGAAACAGATATAAAATCAGTACATTCTGCATTTTGGAAATTCAAGCCTACAGAGCCTTCAACAGGTGTTTGGGAACCAATATTTTCAAAGCTCACTTTTTCAAGCGTTACCTTTTCTCCAGAATTAGTGAAGTTAAAAAGATCGCCGCTTGTTTCGGTTGTTACAAAACGGCTTAGACCTCTTCTTACACTTGTAGCACAACCGTTTCCAATAATATGTACACCGCCTGTAACGGATATAAATCCGCCATTGATCAAATAAGATCCTGTGGAGACATAAAACCTAATTTTTTTATTGCTGCAATAATTTAACGCTCTTTGTACCATCAGGCGATCGTTCGAAATCCCATCACCTTTTGCGCCAAAATGCTTTACATCTAATGCACCCACAAACTTATGCTCAAGCTTTATATTTCCCACATAAAAAACGCTTCCTCCATCATCGGTATCAGCAGTGTTGCTAATAAAATAGTCTATTGAACTAGGTGTATCATCTTTTTCGTAGTACCCATTAAGCCTAACACCTTTATAATAACCTATAAAAATGAGGAATTGGCTGTAAGGATTCATTGCTCTCAATTCGGAAACAGTATTCATCTCCAAGAATAACTCTCCCCATTGAGGCTTGTTTTCGCGTAGATATTCACCAGTTTCTTTGTATTTTGAATAAATTCCGAATTCGTCGACCTTGCTATCATCCATAGGCGTTCCATCATGCCATATTGTTACGACACTGTATGATGTCGTACTGTTATCTATCTTCGATTTGACATTGCTGACGACGATAGAACCGTCTTTATAAACCGAACGTATCGGCTTTTGTACAATTAGATCTGCCATGTTTTAAATCCCAAAAAAATCATCATATTCGGCAGGTGCACCTGTTAAATTTGGAGCTATTTGCTCCGCTAAATTTGCAATAGGCACCTGCTGAACCTCCTTGGTTATTCCATTCACCAATAACAGCGTATCGGCCGCCGCCATGTCAGTCCTTATCTGTGCCTGACTTACGTCTTTTGTTCCTTCTGTTGCCATAATTAAAACTTCTTACTTATTTCTGAAATAGGCTGACCGTATTTGTCAACCAGTATTAAACCGCTGCTATCAGTCAGCTTATTCCAATTTTGGAGCTGCCTTATTTCACAAAAAGTAATATCCAGCTCCGCAATTACTTCACCTTCTTCAATAGTTAAATTTGTTATCTGAAAGCCATCTTTAACAAATACCTCCCTAACTGTACCATCGGGCATTTTCAATGTTCGTGCATTCGGCGATTTAAAGAGTTTATATAACCTATTTAAAACTATTTTAAAAGATTCATAATCGGGTTGTATAATGATAGCCTTAAATTCCAACTGTCTAAACCCTCGTTTAGAACCTTCGTATCTTTCAATTCCGTAAGCCGTTACTTGACGACTCTTGATGTTAGGTCTATTTAGATCATTTTTTAAACTCAATAGAGTTACACCTAAACTATCCCACGACATATTATCTATGCTTTCATTAGCGTTGTCAGCGACTGGAAAATCAACATTTTCAATGGTGACCACAGGCTCACGAAACGTGAATTCAACTGTTGCAAAATTATCTTCATAATGATATTCCACACTTACTTCCGATCCTATGTATACCATCCATGTACCTAAATCTCCAGATAATTCCATTAATACCGATTCGTCTATACTGGAGAAGAAATCATCTATGTTTTCTAATACTGATTCCCTAGACTCACCTTGGATAAATCCAACAAACTTAATATCACGTCCGCCAATAAAAATTTCATCTGCACGCAGATATGGTTCGATGCCATCTTCATCACCCCAGTCATAGAATGTTTTACCCATGCGAGAGGGCATATCCCATGCCCCCTCAAGCGCAACATTGCTTCCTTGAATCTGGGATTCTGTAATACCATAATCACTAAAAGGGATTCCGTTAAGTGTATATTCGTACATATTATCCTCCGTATGCTCTTGTACTTTGCGGTGATGTGTTTTTATTGATTGACTTTAATTCAACTACAGCACTTTTAAGCTCCACAACCGTATCTTTCGTATTTTGCTCAATCGCTTTGAGATATCTGACTGACTCTAGAATCTGATCGTAGCTTTTTTTCTCAAAATCGAGAGCAGCAAGAACTGTCTGCAACTGTTGTTTAGCAAGATCATAGCGAGAACGCTCAAAACTCAAAATAGACGATCCAGTATCTTCGGAAATTGTCCTATTGATACGACCACTACTAAGTGCAGAATTATTTTCCCCCTTAATGGTTCCATAACTCCCTTCAATGATTTTAAGAGCGTCCAAACCTTCTTTAACGATATCGCCATAACCCTTTTTGAATGCTTCGATCTCATCGTTTGTTAAACCGTCCTTAGAATCCTCCCGAAACTTTTTTACAAGCTCCTGTAATGGCTCTTCAAGGACTGTGGCAGACATGGCAGACAGTAATGCATTTTGGACTATTTCATTGACATCATCGCCAAAGTCTATTACAGCTCGTTTACCTTCCCGAAAACCTTGTATAATTGAACTGGCAATATTTGATGCTGATACACTCCCAGACATCTTATCCATGATCTGTTCGTCGATCTCCTTCATCAATTCATTGATATCGTCAACCTCATCTTTTGCCTTTTTTAGGTTCTCAAACATCGCTTTTGTAGCTTCGTTCATTTTCCCCTCAGTGTAGAGCTTTTCAAGGTCTTCATAGGTTTTTCCAGCAAGTGAGGCTGTCACCTCAACCAGTCTGGTCTTTTTTCCAATACCAAGGAAACCGCCGTATTTTTCCTTTTTCATGCCAGTTACCTCGGTACCTTCATTTAGGATTTTGGCAAGTGCATACTCGTAATCTGAAAGTACTTGTTCCTGATTGACACGTTCAGTTGTTTCAACGGTGATGCCTAGACCAGGTATAACCTTTTTTACTTTTTTGTCATAGGAAGTATCCCGTAGCTTCTCCGTTTTCAACTGCGTTTCTAGGAGCTGTTGTTGAAGTTTGAGCTCCGTCAATGTCATTTCGTTGACCGACTGTTGAGACCTAGCACGCTCCCTGATCAGGCGGTTGTATTCAAGCTCTCCCTCCATGATCTTTTGCTGGTACTCCTTCAATTGCTTTTCAGCTTGACGGGCAGATTCTTTTGCAGCATTAAAAAAACCGATAACTCCAGATGCCACACCTGCCACTGCACTAACGATACCACCGATCGGGCCAGCCACTCCTGCGATCGCAGATATTCCCCCAAGCAGTCCACCACCTTTACCCTGTGATTTCTCAGTCTTGTATTTTTCGTAATTCGTTAGACCTTTATCAAGATCTCGGAAATTTGTTCCTATCTGTACGGAAGCTGCTAGCACGCCTCCAACAGCTGTGAGCATTGACCCCAAGCCCTCATTCACGGTGCCGATCTCTTCGCCCATCTGTCTAAAGGAGTTCGCAACTAACATTACCCGTTCAGGTAATCTTTCATCTAACGCTTTCGTAGCATCTTTTAAAGCTTCTTTAAGCTTTTTTAAAAGTTCTGGGGAAACATTAATACCAGACGCAAGTAAAGCCTCTACATTATTTAAAATTTTTCTAGCCTGTGAATCCGTTAAACGCTCAATTCCATCAAAGAGATCTTTCACCGACTGCAACTTCTGGATATTAGAATCATCGAGCTGATTCAATTCTTCGACATGTCGACGATCATATTCAGCAATTTCATCTACAGTCGCAGTTTTGATATATTTTGCTCGCTGGGTCTCATAATCCGATATCAACTTTTTACGTTTCTGATCATAGGTGATCATCAAGGCGAGAACTTCGGTCTGTTTTTTTGTTTCAGAGGCAACGGCCTCGGTAGTTTCCTTTTCAATCAGTTTTGACCGCTCTTGCTGTCCAGCAGTTCCAGTTCCGTTGTTTACGGCAGATATCGCTTCAACTTCCTTTTCTGCCAAGGCTTCAAGATAGTCGATATATCTTTCGAATCCACCCATATCGGCTTTGTAACGCTCGTCAGCTTTTTCTTTACCCAACTTTGAACGATAGTCCTCGTACTCAGCGAATATTTTCTTTTTTGCCTCCAGATCTTTTGCAATTTTAGCTGTACCTTGTTTATAGGTGACTTCGTCTGTTGCACGATCTTCAATAGGGTCTATTAATCCAACATCTAAAAGATCGACAGCTTTAAACCCAGCTTTGTCTTTATACTTTTTGTTGTATCTACTGATTTTCTCGTTTTCCTCTTCGATTATCCGTCGAAACTTGTTGAATTTATCTTTTAACGCCTGTAGTTCGGCCTCGTCAGATTCCATTGATTTACGGGCATATTCCTTATCTAAGTCACGTACTTTATTGAGCACATCCCTTCTTCCATCAGTAATGGTCTGATAAAGGTTTTGAAGCCTTTCGCTAACGTCCTTTTCCTTCTCCGGATCATCACCAAAAACAGAAATATTCATTTTGGAAGCATACTCCTGAGCTTGCTTCATAAATTTATTGGAGATATCGAGCTGTTTACGCTCAGCATCTTCATGGATCTTGATCTCTTTATCTTTACGTTCCTGTTGATTACGCACTAATTGCGCCTGCTGAGCCTTGTATTGCTCCTCTGAGCGAGCTTGCAAAGGAGCGTCTAGGAAATTGTTGGTAAAATCTTTTAGTTCTTTGATACGGGTTTTCTCGGCTTCGACGGCTTCTTTTGCTGCATCAGCCAGAGCAAGATTCGCAGCAGCCTTATACATCATCATTTTGATGTAGTTATCAGCGTTGTCGATCAGGAACCTTTCAACCTTATCCAGTGTTTTAACCTCTCCAGTAGTCTTGCCAATAGTTTTATTATATTCTTCAACAACAGATTTTTTGTCGACAAAGCCTTTTTTTGCCATGTCAACGGCATTTCTTAACCGCTCGACATCTTGGATCGCTTTTGAAAAAGAATTATCCTCCAACGCCTTATTCAAGGTTTTAAGAGACTGCTCCGCACTATCTAGTGCTTTTTTGCTGCTAAACAAAGAAGAAATCCAGTTGCCGATTTCTTTACCGTAAACGGTTAGCAAAGTAATACCCACCATCATGGCCGTTTGCCAGCTGAAAATTCCCTTCACAAATTGCTTCCAGACTGGAACTGCTGCTCCACCGCTGGCAGTGAGAGCAACGTTAGCAGCTTTCAATCGGTTTAATTCGTCGATCAGAATAGGGATATTATTGGAAATGGCCATAAATCCAGTTTGGGCAGAATACGTGAAGGCAGGCAGTTCACGGGCAACCTGATTGATGGAATTTTGTAGACCGTTCCATTTTTGCGGACTGACTTTTGGGTCAAGGCTATCCAGTCCCATTGCTTTGATCTTGGCCATTTCTTCCTTTGTCTCCTGAAGCAAATTGTTATACTTAATAATGACCTCAGGATCTAATGATTTCTCCACCATTCTGGCATAGGACTCTGCCTGTATTTTTAATGATTCCCAATTCTTGGCTAAAAGATTTGCCTGCTGGATATTGCTGGAAAAGCCAGTGTTAACTTTATCTTCAACAACTTCAATGGTCTGGCCAACCCCCTCGATGCTTTTTCGGCTTTGTTCCAATCCAGCTTTCAACTGATTGTTGTCGATTTCCCAGCCTATTTCTAAGTTTAATTTATCCATTATTAAAGCGTTTTCGATGTTCCTTTAAATCCTCTTTTGAAACTTTCTTAACGAGGTCTTTCCGTTTTACCAGCTTCACCTGATCAGCCATATACATTTGCAAATTTGCCCAGCTGATCTTTTCAAGCATATATTAGTGTGTCCATCCTTTTTTATCAGACAACTGATTCAAAAGTCCCCAAGGGCTATTCATGCCTACAGCAATTAACTCCTCTTGGTCATCTGACCCAGCCTTGGAGGGGTTATCATTTTCGCCCTTACCAATCTGGTAGTAGTCATAAAATCCTCAAGCCCTCCCTGCATGATCACTAGCTGGAGCAAGATCAAAGCGTCCTTCTCAGTCATGTTTTCTTCGAGCCATTTAGCAAATGGCTTAAGAAAAAGCCAAGTCCGACGTTTGCCCACCAAGAATAACGAAGCCAGTGCCCTATAGATGAATCTGCCATATTTGACTTTAAACAGCATGGCCTCTTCCACAGATATCTCTTCAAGCTTCTCGGCCGATAATTGACATTGAAGGTACCAGTAGCCCATTCTTTTCAGAGCTCCCCCCGTGGGTACCCCGAGGACGAGCTTAATTTTTTTCTTGCCAAACAACCGTAAAAACAAAGGGGCATTCACATATACCTGAACGCCCCTTTGTAATAATGTCTCGGTTGCATGGAGCTCTACATTGTTAGCATCCAATTTCATAGTTACAGAGATTAATCAGCCCATTGAAAATCCGCTACCTGATCCAGATTTGTAGATTTGACAGTAGCAATCACAGGAATCATTGCGATATCTGTATCATTTAAGTTCGAGCTCAACCGACCTGCACAACCTGCATTTGGAACGGTGATCACAGACCCGTCTTCCAGCGTAAAAACAAGAGCTTTCACTGTTTCTTTCACTGCACGTTTGGGAGCATTCCATGTGTCTTTCTGAGCAACGGTAGTCTTAGTTCCACCTAGCCATGTGACCTTCGAATCAGCTGAAACATCCATTACGGAGAAAGCAATTGTCTTGGAGGTATTTCCATAACGTGTCACTTTTGCCACAGGATCGCCCTGTTTGAAATGTTCCGTTTTTTGTGCTTCGGGCTCGTCTACCACGATTGTATTCTGATAGATATCAAATTCAGTAAGTCCTGAAATTGCACCTGTCTCGACATCCATTGTGCCATGTTCGGCCTTTATACAGCCATATTGATATTTAGGCATCTTTTTAAAGTTTATAGTTAACAGATCAATTAATTTGCACCTTCGGACTCTGAGCCATTTTTGGACTCATTGCCCGAACCAGTGTTTTCGGACTCCTTAGAATCCTTTGATTCTTTCTCCGCCAAGGCTGCCAGACGGGCTTCTTCCAGCTGGATCTTTTCCTTGACTTTGTCAAGACCAGCGTTTGCAGCAGGATATTTATCAAACAGCTGTTTGTGTCTTTCACGCAAAGCCTCCTTTTCCAGATCAAGCTGGTTTTCTGGTACTGTGGCAGCTGTGGGCTTTACGTAGTCGCCCCGTTTTTCTGATCTGACTTCTTTATTCTCCAAAGTCTTTGCATGATTTCCTGCATCTGATGCAGTCAGAAACATTTGGTCATCAGAAGTCACATGAAACTCCTTTACCGTGGGGTGTGATCCAAATGCATATTTCAATTTTTGTTCACGTGTATTTTCCATCTTTAAATGATGTTTAAATGATTTTTAATTTTGATTTTACCTTGGATACTACAAAATATCCAAGAGCGAGCATTCCAACTATTCCAATTAGCCAGACATACCAAGGGACTTGTTTACCCTTCACCTCATTTTGGCGGTGGTCTTCCTTTTTACTCACAGATAGGTCTGATCGGGAAGTATTATTTGTGACAGACTTTGTCGTATCGACCTCACTGGTGGTTTGATCTGTCTGCTTTTTTTTCACTACTTGGCCTCTGATCTCTGCCTGATCTGCCCGACCTTCTACTTTACCGTCACTATAGATAGTACCTGAGAAGTTTTCGAACCGCATTCCTATTGACCATGTACTATCCAAGGAACCTGACGTATTTGTCACCCTGTAGAGGCCAGCCTTGACCTCAATGTTATTCAATTCAAGATTTGAAGAGATGCTATCATAGGCACTCTTATGAACTTGACTTTTACGGCTTTTGCAGCTCCACAGGGCGAAACACGCCAACATTATCAAACCTATCTTTTTCATTAATTGAGATCGTATTTAGTAATAATTGTAGCCAATAAACACGCTAGATTGACCTTATTACGGTCATAAGCATCCATATCCGCAGCATTATCGATAAAACATATCTCCACCAGTGCTACAGCTCCTTTCTTGCGCATTAATCCCAAACGACCGCGCGCCGATTGTGTTTCCGTTTTCACACCTCGGTTAGAAATACCCATGATCTTTGCAAAACCGTCCACAATTTCCTTCGCCATCGCTTTTGAACGCTCATTAGCATTATCAGCGATCAGTACCTCTACACCTGTAGCTTTGCCGTTGAAGGCGTTAAAATGTGGTTCCACCACAACATCTTTATCTGTCGGATTTATTCGGCCGAGATATTGCCCAAGCGTTTCCCAGTCATTATCTTGCACTACCGTTCTTCCTCTTCTGAGTAATTCGGCATTGACCAGTTCACGAAAAAAAATGGTCTCTTTATTTTCTTGTCGACCATTTACGCCAATAGCACCGGAATCCTTTAGGTGATGACCTGCACTTGAGTATGCAACATTGTTTGCCATTATTTAGTCCTTTCTTACTTAAATAGATTATTGACTTTATCCTGAATTTTCACAATCCAGTAGGTCTTGTCCTTTCCTTCGATGATCGCCCAGTTTTCAATAATGCTGATGATATTTTCTGTTGCGATGTGTATCGCCAGATAGATATGGAGCCAGTCGAAAAACCAGAAACCAACATTCGATCCTTTAACCTTGAAGCTCTCAGCAAATGAGTTGCTCACGAAAAGCACGACCAGGTAACAGGCCATCTTTAAAGAAAATCGGCTCAACTTGACCGAGCTTGTATTAACTTTCATTTTCTTGCTCGCAAGCATCCCCGTCAATACTTCCAGAATCATTATGCAGACAAAAGCTATAGAGGCAAGAACATCCAGTCCAACAACTTTATAAGTCATCACAGAAAAAGCACTGAATGATACAGCCACAGCTGTAAGTGAATACTTCACGGAAGGGAACAGAGAACTGGTCAGATCCGACAAGTTCTCAAATTCAAACGTTCTTAGCAGTTTTTCAATATGGCTCATATCTCTGCGATTAGGCTACGTCACTGACAATTGCACCGACCGCTTTCTCTTGTTTGCGTGTAGCAACAAAGTAATGACGGTATCCCAGCTCGTTTGCCTGAGTACGGGGGTTGATCGCAGCAGCACAGAAATATTGCTTTGTGATACCTGTTTTCTTTGCGATGTTTGGAGTCCAGTAAGCAACAGATGCCCGACGCTCAGTTGCAGCTGCAACAGCTCCATAAGGAAGCTTTGTTTTGGTCGAAACAGTGAAATATGGGTTATCAATATATTGATACAATTGAAAGCCTGCAATTTTAGGTGCTGGCTGACCTTCTTTGTAATCGACCAAAAGATTACCAAAGTTCTTGCGGTCAACTAAGAGATCGTTCCAGTGATCCGTACACAGCACCATTCTGCGATCAGCAACTGGCACTCCTTGGGTATCAAGTAAATTCTTCAAATTTACCAGATCATCGTAGGTCAGTCTTTTGTGATCTCCGAATGCATCACCAGTGGTGAGGATAACCGGAGTAGCTGCTTTATTTGACGCTGGAGCAATTGAATGGATTGCCTTTGAAAACTTCTTTTCATTGATGGCTTTTACAGTTGTGTTCGTCGCTGCATCAATCTTTGGATAAGACGCACCCATCACCTGATCATCAGTTAATGACACAACCTCAGGGGTATATTTGTCCAATGTGATCTGCACAGTTCCGTCTTCGTACTCGACCACATTCAATGGGTACGTAGTATTATTGATCAACACATCAGGAGCAAAATCCGTTGTAGGAATGTAAATGATGTTTTTTTCCGTTGCAGCACCTGCACCGAGTGTTGTAACGTCAGCATCAATTTCACTGATTCCGTCTAACCACGGTGCAACATCCGCTTGGGTTAATCTTTCTTCGACTCGTGACTCCCACATTTCGGGGAAATTAGTTAAACTCATGTTATTGTTTTTAAATAAGATATTCTGTTAATATGACCTGATTATTGAGCGAACAGCTTTTTGTATCCCTCAGGATTTGAGTCTTTGAACGCTAATTTTGCTTCAAAGGACATCTTTTCAAATTCGTCCCTTGTTTTTGGTTCTACTCCGTCAGAGCTGCCATGATTGGTTACATTTCCGCTCAAATTGACTTTTTTGGGCAGACCCGAAATAATCTTCTTAGCCCCATCGAAGCCAAGGGCTGCAAAGTTTGACTTTTGATCACCTAAGATCTGGCCATCAATTACCGCTTGATCCAACAGGGCATTTAATTGCGCTGTCTCCTGATCCTTAATTTTCGATTCAAGAGCTTCACGGGCAGTTTTTTCAAGTCCATGAGCAGTTTTTTCCGAGTCGAGTTCAGCTTTCAATTTCGCTACTGCATTATCAACATCAGACGGGGATTCCGCATCTTTCAGCCCGAAGCCCATCAACGTGGCCACAGTGACTGCACTTAATAATAATTTTGACATAGTACTATTTGAATTTTCGTTTATAGAATGCTTGATTGACTGGAGAGAAAGGGTGATCTGCTCATCGTCGATAAGCTCCCCAGTGATAGAATATAACTTTACAGCATTGGCATTGGATGGAACGGCGACAATTGAAACCTCAAACAGTTCTGACTGCATCAGCCAGTAAGTCCCATCTGGCTTTTCCTCCATGTATTCATAACTGAAACGAATACCCATAGAGCACCCCTTCAAAAATCCCCCTTCAACTTTTGAGGCAATTTTCTTTGCGTCTTCATCATTTTCGTCGAATACGGCATCGGCCAATAACTGGCTTCCCTCAATGCGTACATTTTCCCATCTTCCGATTACATTGTCCGTATTGTTCCAATGGTTGGATAGCATCACAGGATTCGATTTAAATCGGTCTAGATTGATTCCAGAATTCATGATACGAAAGCCATAAGAGTTGGTCTGCTTTTCGTCATTCAGTACAAAGGTTTTTGCCATAGTTGTAAAGTCTTATTTCCGTTTTGTTGACACAAAGGAATTGAACATTGGCACCCTTTTTAAATAGTTGGTCAAGGTCTGGCCAACTAATTCAAAAACAGGGATTTTCAAGGGATTTTTGAGCCATAAAGAAGAAATTATGGCAAAACAGACAACAACCAAAGCAAGGGGCAGCACTACGAAAAACAAAGACATGGCAGGCAAGCAGGAACATGCCTATTTCCTGTTTATGAAGAGAACTCCACAAAAAGATATCGCATCAAGGCTTCACGTCACCGAGAAAACAATCACCAACTGGAAAACAGCTGGCAATTGGGAGGCCAAGCGTGCTGCAAAAACGATATCAATGGATGAGCTTATCAATAAAGCCCTGATGAGGATCAATGAACTGTTGGACTCCGATGATTTTAGTGCAGACTCATTTGCCAAAGCGGTGTCCCAGCTTAAATCGCTACAGTCAGAAAACACGGTTGACAATGACATCCTCACTTTTATGGAGTTTCAGGACTACCTGATCAGGGAACGGATCAATGAATCGTTACCAGAAGATTTCATCAAGACCGTGGTAAGGATGCAGGACAATTATGTGCAGATCAGATTAGCAGGAGGCAGACCATGAAAAAGCTAAAGGCAGTCACCAAAGAGTTACTATCTAGATGGCAGGATAGGATTGCATGGGTAATGGCGCATACATTCCTTAACGAGGACAATCCAGCGGTAGCAGCTGCAAGGAAGAAAAGGGCAAGGTGGGACTACGACTTTTTTGTGAGGGAGTATTTCCCCCATATCGCACGATCCAAAAACGCTAAATTTCAGACTGCTGGAGCAAATAAAGTCCTGAAAAAACCTTTGTTGCGAGCACTGTTCAAATGGTTTCGGGGCTGTGCCAAATCAACGCACTTCACGGTATTTATGCCAATGTGGCTTAAGATTCAGGAACCCCGGGAAATCAACGTCATGGTTCTTGTCTCCAAGTCTCAGGAATCTGCTATAGGTCTGCTCTCAGACCTACAGGCCGAACTCCAGTATAATGAAAAGTATAAGAAAGATTTTGGGGAACAGGTGAAAAACGGAGACTGGACAGAAGGCAAGTTCAGAACACTGGATGGCTGCATGTTCGTCGCACTGGGACGTGGCCAGTCGCCACGTGGTCTAAAGGATCGGTCGAAAAGGCCAGACTACATCATCATAGATGATATTGATGATGATGAGATCATCAACAATAGCAAGCGTATCGGTAAAATATTCGACTGGTGCCTTACCGCATTGTTTGGTACGATGGAAGGTGGACGGGGTCGCTTTATTATGGTAGGCAATCAGATCGGTAAAGATTCCGTCCTTTCACGTTTTGAAAAGTCAAAAGGGGTCGAGGTGATGACGGTTAATATTATGGATAAAAACGGTAATTCATCATGGCCAGATAATTATAGCCTCGATGAGATACAGTCCATGCGTGACTTCATGGGAGAACGTCGTTTCCAAAAAGAATATATGAACAATCCAATTAATGAGGGAACCATCTTTTTGGAAAAACATATACGATATGGAAAAATGCTTGATCTAAAGTTTTACAAGCAGCTTATATGTTATACCGATCCATCCTTCAAAGATAGCAGTACATCGGATTACAAGGCAACCATGCTACTGGGAAAAGCTCCAAACGGAGAGTACCACCTGATTAAGGCTTATGCAGACCAGACCTCAGCTTCCATGATGGTGCAATGGCATTATGATATCAATGAATTTGTTGCTGGCAGAGTTCCCGTAATGTATTACATGGAGTCAAATTTTTTACAAGACCTTATTCTGGACGAATTCAAAAGAGTTGGGCAAGAGCTTGCTTTTCATATTCCCATTCGAGGCGACGCACGTAAGAAGCCAGATAAATTTTCCCGTATAGAGGCCATGCAGCCATTATTCGAAAGGGGCTTGATCATTATCAATGAGAAAGAAAAGGATTCACACGGGGTGAAAATACTAGTTGAGCAACTGCTCATGTTTGAAAGGGGCTCCCGAATTAATGACGATGCGCCCGATGCATTGGAAGGGGGAATCTTCTTGCTCAATAGACGGACTCAGACTACCAGTGGCGCAGGCTATTCATTTGGAGCACGCCCATCACGTAAATATTAAACAATATACTTATGGCTTTTTTAACAAAAGAAGAACTTAAAACGGCAATCAGAACTGAAAAACTAAGCCGTATTTCTGACGAAGATGATATGATCATCGCTAAATATATAAATGCTGCAATCACGGAGGTTAAGAGCAGACTGACACCAAATAACAAAAAAGCGTGGCTGGATGGTAGGCTCCGTTATGATGTCGATGCAATCTTCAATGCTACTGGTGAGGATAGACATGAACTTCTGTTGGATATAACAAAAGTTGTCGCTCTCTGGAGGCTGATCATACGAAACAATGCTGGAGTTGATTATGCCGTAATTGAGTCCCGTTACCAGTTCTCGATAGAATATTTGAAAGACCTCGCTACGGGGGAGGCCAATGACTCAACACTTCCAACAATAAAAGAACCAACCAATCCCGATGGAACGCCAGCTGGGACAACATTACCATTTCGTTCTGGATCACGCAAAAAATTTAATCACGAATAATCAATGGCGACAAACAGTAAAATAGGAACAAGGACTCCAGTTAGGGTTCTCCCTCATAAATTAAAAAGTGTCAGTCAGGCAAGAAAAGATATTTCAGATTTAAAGAGAGCAAAAGCTTTGGCATTGAATGCCGAAAACCCGAATAATTGGGCTCTTCAATCATTATTGAACAATATAATGGATGATGCACACCTAACTTCACAGGTAGGCAATCGGAAAGAACAGGTATTTTCATCAAATTATAGCATTTATCTGCCAGATGGCAAAGTTGATCCGAAAGGATCTCTCTGGGTGCAGACATCGGAAACAACGCCTATTTTTATCGAAACTATACTGGATAGCTTGTATTATGGTTATTCGTTAACTGAACTGAACTACAGCACTGACGGCCAATTGTTCGCTACGGATCTTCCCAGAATGAATGCGATACCCCAAAAAGGCATCTGGCTACCTGACTACCATAATCAGACCGAGGCGATCAATTATAGGGAGCTCAAAGAATTTGGCAACTGGATCTTCGAATTCAATAAAATGAACCTTGGAAAAGAATATCTGGGGTTATTGGTGAAAGCGATTGTCCATGTGCTTTTCAAAAGATTTGCTCAATCATGCTGGTCGGAGCTGTGCGAAATCTATGGAATACCTCCCCGATGGATGAAAACAAACACACAGGATCCTGCCATGTTGAATAGGGCTGACCAGATGATGAAGGACATGGGAGCTGCTGCCTACTTTATCATCGACGAGACAGAAGAATTGCAGTTTGCTCAGGGTGTGAATACAAACGGTGATGTATATCGCAACTTGATGACCGTATGCAACAATGAAATGAGTCTATTGGTTTCTGGTGCGATCATAGGTCAGGATACTAAATATGGAAGCAATAATAAAGATCAATCCGCTCAGGAAATGCTCTGGCTTAAGGTGCAGGCAGACATGCGTGATGTACAGACCATGTACAATACTCGCATTATCCCAGCATTGGTCAGACACGGAATATTGCAGGAAGGATCATTATTCAAATTTGAAAAAGCAGAGGACATTAATAAACTGATGGAGATGGTCATTAAACTCCTTCAATATTATGATATTGACCCTGCATGGATATATGACAAGTTTGGAATTGAAGTAAAAGACAAGAAAGTATTGAATGCTGACGAACAAAACAGCCAGAACAATCGGAAACTAAAAGCAGAGCTGCCTGCTAATTTTTTCGACTAAGCCCCTCAGATCAGAGCTCTGATCTGGGAGGGCTGCCCCTTCAAGCTGTGGACAAGTACTATTGCTGTGAGCATCATTCTGAGCATATTGATCTAGCAGCAGTAGGAACCAGCGATTTCGGCCAATACCTCGAAAAGCTGACTAGAGAAATATGGGAAAAGAAAGCTATTGAAAAAGGTTATGATCCGGAGCTTGTAAAAGCTTATGGAAGCCAGTTAAGTAAAGCAGTAGACAAAGGATATCCAAAAATAGAGGCCGACTTTTCTATGGAGGATCAGAAGAAAATACACTCACTTAAAAACAATGTTTGGCAGTTTTCTACTGCAAAGACCTATACACAACTGAAACAGATGTCTGATGCCCTGGTTGCTCCAGATGGAAAACTTCGGACATTTGACGAGTTCAGGATACAGGCTGCCTTGATTTCTGGCGAACAATTGCGACACCTAAAAACTGAATATCAGACCGCTGTAGCTGGGGCTCAGATGGCGAGCAAATGGGTAGAGATTCAGCGGATGAAATCAACCTATCCGTTATTGCAATTCATTGCTGTTGAAGATGAGCACACAACTGCTTTGTGTCGGTCTCTGGATGGTGTGATACGGCCTGTAGATGATAGCTTATGGCAACAGTTTTATCCGCCAAATCATTATAACTGTAGAAGTACGGTAAAGCAGCTTAGAAAAGGAGAAGTGACCTCAGATGATGATATTTTAAGACCTGAGATACCAAATATTTTTAAAGTCAATCTGGGCGAAAGAGGACTGGCTTTTCCCGAAGATCATGCCTACTTTACGGGTACACCAGTAGCAGTGCTGAAAGATGCCAGACAACATTTTCCCTATGCCATGCAGTTCAATATTCTTGATGAGACAGATGAGCTTAAAGGTATTATCAGGCAGCATTATCTGGTGGATACCAAAGCCAGTGATTATAGTCGGCTGTTGCAGATCGCCAAAGCCAAGGCAACGAAGGACAAAACAATTGTTGATATCATGCCTACGCTTGACCCGGATACTTACAAAGCTCAGAGAGCAATTATTTTCCCTGATGCCAAGGAAGGAAAGTCAGCCGATTTGCGTATTGATAAAATATTGTGGGAAGAAGAATTTTCAACCAAATCCCACAACGTGAATAACATCAAGCATGCTATCGGGGCAGGCTCTAAGCAGGCTAACCATATCATTATAACGTTAAGTGAGGAAATTGATAGGCTGATTCTTGACAGATTGGTAAATGGCCGATGGAGGGATCATAAAGATCTAAAGACTATCATTTTCAGATTTAATGATACTGAAGTCGTTTACAACAGGCCATAAAAGCCAAAAGCACTAATTTTCATTAGTGCTTTTGGGGCACGGTGACCTCCACTGCTGACGATCTCCGTATTGCAAATATACTAACAAATGAGTAATCAACAAAATATAGATGCTTTTTTTGCTGACTTCACCAGAAGAGTCGAAGAAGTAAAAAGAATCCTCCCAGATATCGTGGGAACCGAGGTTGTCAATTCTGCTCAGGATAATTTCAGGACAGAGTCCTTTTTTGGTGAAAAGTGGCCAGCTCGAAAAGACAAAAAGAACAAGCGTAAACTCTTGGTAAAGACGGGTACATTACAACGGAGTCCAAGGATAATTCAGTCGATGCCTGGTCTTGTTTCTGTTGGGTCTGATGTTCCTTATGCTGAGGTGCACAATGAAGGCGGTGTGATCAATAGATCTGCACGCTCAGAGACATTCATACGGAACCGCTACAAGACGGGAAAGAAAGGTGAGATGTTTGGCGGTATGGGAGCATTTCGGAAGGGGACTACAGCTGGAAAAGGACAGACTTACAAAGCGTACTCTTATAGTATGCCTATGCGTAAGTTCTTAGGCAATCACCCAAAACTTAAAAGACATCTTGAAGATACCATTAAAGAGGTAGTACTTGAAAAATTAAACAAATTTTAAAATAGCTTTAAACACATGAAAAACTTATTCCTTTACTTACGATCGCTGATCAGCCCATTGACTTCAATCAGATGGATAGATCTTGAAAAAGGGCAATTAAACAATTATGATACCCGTCCAGAAATTGACTTTCCAGCAGTATTATTAAAAGTCGAATACCCGAGTACAACCAAGTTAACTGGAAAGTCACAACAGTGCAATGCTGTTATTACCGCTACTGTTGTATTCGACTTCATGGATGATACCAGCAATATTACGAACGATGAAACATTGGCCAAATCTCTGGAGGTTTACGATATTGCAGAAGAAGTTCATCAGAGAATTCAAGGCGCAATGGATGTTGATGTGATCAGGACACCACTGGATAGGATATCCACACGTGACCCAAATCGGCCAGATAAGATCAAAACGCTGGTTTATATGTATAGCACGAAAGTTATTGAATAGCTAGAAAAGCATTAATTGCTTTGAATTGTATTCACTTGGTCTCATCCCTTTGATATTTTTCCAAGTAGAGTAAGAAATGAAAATATTGTGCTTTGGAAAGATGTTAGCTACAATTCGGGTATCAGGAACGTCATGCTCTTTAACATTCTTATACACCTCCATGATGTACTGAACTTGTTTAAGATAATTATTCCGATTGTAGGCCATATTTAAGTATAAAACAGAATTATATTCCGTTAATGCAAAAATAATAAAATATTATAAAACAAAAAAGCCTCTAAACTTACTTTAGAGGCTTTTTAAATTTATTGGTAATATCTAGAAATCATCATCAACATTCATTTCAGTTTTGAGATCATCCATTAATGAAACGATCTTTTTATCAATCTCCCGACAAGTTTGGACATAACTGTTTCGATATGAAAACTTATCTTCTTTGAGTTGTCTGAAATATGAAAACTCAATCCCCCTAAAAGGGTAATCAGAATCAATTCCTTTAGTCTCTATTCCATAAATCTGAATTCTGTATTTACTATCTTTAACTGTGATTTCGAAATCAAAAGAGACATAATCATCTGATTTCCCAAATTTATTGTAAATAATAGTAAACAATCCTTTTCCGACAATTTTACCGCTTTCTTTGTCGGAAAACTTTATAGCTTCTTTGCTATCGAGGAACTTATTAGCAATCCATTTGGAAGCTCTTAAAAAGAGTTCATCTTTATTTGTGGGATTTTTAACGTCAACAATTTGCTCATAGAAAACTTTGTCATCCTTGGTAGGCATAGTAACTCGTTCAACTTGCTTTTGAGCAAATAGAGAAGTGAAACTGAATAATATTAAAATCGAATAAAAAATTCTTTGCATAACATAAAATTTGGTCAATAAAAAAAGCAATGTAGCCCAACACTACATTGCTTCAAATATATCACTTTTTATTTTCACTTGCCTTAATAATCAGAGCGGCTCCTGTAGCTTTGTTTAAAAATACTTCCAAGCTTTCTCCTTTTTCTGATCGTCCCACAGCTTTTCCGGCCTTGTATTGCACCTCCTTGCTGTATTGGTTATTGGCTATTCTGACCTGCTTTTCTTCGACGTATTGCTTTAACCACTTCATTATGGTACTTCCATCCATTCGCTGAAAATCCTCTCCGTAAAAGCCTTTTTTTGCGTTGCAGAAACATACTGCTATTTCTTCAAAAGTTAATTGTGGATAAGTGGCTATAATCATGGGTACCAGTGAAAGTATTCCCTCTTTTGTTATCATCCGATCAAGGATAAAGTACTTTCTAAGGTCATTAATCATCAGTGCAAGTACCTTTTCCGAATACTCAGAGTTTTCACGTGATAGTATACCGATTGATTTTGGTGCCGAAAGTCCGCCGATAAGTTCTTCCATTTGCCCGATCATCTTCTTAACCTCTGACAGATGCTTCTCTTTATCTTCACCAGTGTATTCTTTTTCAAAGAAACGCTCAGATCTTTTTAAGTCATCCAGCTGATCTGCTGCTGCTCTGTATGCTTCGAACTTACGGTCGACCTGTGTAGGTGTATACTTTGCCATCTTTGCCATTGTTGTGGCTGGATCAGTCCTTAAGTTCTGCATCAAACGAGTCGGCTTCCATATTTCGAGCTTGTTGTTTTGTGCTTCCATTCTTGATCTTATCTATTATCTCCAACAAATTTTTATTGATAAATCCGAGCGATTTGTTTTTCTGTAATGACTCATTTAACCTATTCCAATGGTTTAGAATTGCTTTGAAGCTGTCAAAAGCCGATTCATCTGTTTTTTGGATGCTGGCCTCCTTCAGCTGCTTCAGGATCTCTTTCAATGCCTGACCTTGACTAGCGTTCCGAATTTCTGGAAGTCCTTTAAGCCTGAGCCACTCAAAGTAATATGCCATCGCTGCGTTATGGTATGGGCTAGGTTGTTCTTTTCTGTCCATACGCTTGAGCCTTGTCTGGATGGATCGAAGGACAACAACCTCCGATCCAGCTTTGACCATCTTCTTTATGTAAGAATCAAGCCATTTGATTTCTTCTTTTAAAGTCATTTTAAACAGGTTTTTCAAAGTCCCAGAAACTCAATTTTCCTTTTATATTATTCATCGGTTCTGGATAAAATACAGGATCTTCAAGCACCCAATTCCAGCAACCTTTCTCTGCCCATACACTTGGATGATTCTGGACACAGTCAACTATAGTAACTTCTCCAATTATTGCTGACATTGGATAATTATCTGAAAGGAATGCCAAAGCTGGTAATGCCATTTCTTGCTCTTCAGTTAAGATATTTCGAATATCTCCAGCTGATTTCCCACTTGCATGAATTAAAACTTTACCTCTAAAATTCGTCTTCCAACTACGATTTTCTATTGGTTTAATATTTAAAGCAATCAAGGTTGCCCACGGTTGTTTAATTGATATTGCTTTCATTACGATTCCTTTTGTTCTTTAAGATAAACCTCGATCAACTTGTCAAACTCAGGTTTTAAATTTGGCATCTGGCATATAAACACGGGTGCAAATTCGTCCGCCGTTTCATCTTCATGATCGCGTGGTCTTGGTTCGTATTCATCATGATAACTGCACCATTTCGCGGACTGCCAAAATTCACCCGTAAAACAACAAACGCGCAAACCTTTTGGATTAAAATCCTCGTCAACCCATTTTGGATTAAAACCAATAACCTCTCCAAGTGAACAACGTTCTTCATAGTTTAGAGCTTCAACTGCCAACCAAGGAGATAAAGAGACATCAAAGTCAAAGATTATTTTTTGTGCTGGATCAACAATACTGTTGACGATCGTTTCTTTCAGTAATTCATTATACTTTTCCATAGGTTAATAACTTTTTAATTTTCTTTTTAAACTTGTTTAAATCAGCTTCAGTGATTTGTTTTGCGACGAACACGTCAACTATCAAATCTAAAAAATCAGGCAATCGCCGGATCATTTCTGCGTTTGCTTTCTGTCTTTCTACTCCAGACTTATGACCACCTACAGGCAGCGGAAGCATGCAAATGGGTGTTCTTTGCTCACCTTCAGTAATTGATATGTGACCATCTTCAAATCTCGACATCGGATAAGGCACAAATTCCGAGTTGAATTTTTTGGTTTTAAATAAATCTCCTTGTTTCATTTAAATAAAATTTAATTGTGTTTTAAACTCCTGTTAGTTAGTATAAAATAAATCAGACTGTATACTGCCATTTGAAAACCTTTGTAAAAATGGTTCATCTGCACGCTTTTCGTCTCCATTCCAACCCTGTGGCCATGTTTCCAATGCAATAAGTTCGCGTATTCTTGATTCCTCTTCACTATTTATTAGGGTCATTGTTGGCTTATTTTCTCTTTTAGCGACTTCATTTATTTCATTTTGGATATTTAGAATTTCATCTAAAGCCCAAAGCCTTGATTCAAATGTAAGTGGCCCCATCCTGTTCTGATTTTTTTGTAATGTCCCATCTTTCTTCAATTGTGGCTCTGTTTTCCTTAATCTTGTACGAGGCTTCTTCAATTCTGTATAAATTCCTCTTAATCTCATCAGCGGATTTAGGTATTTCCAATAGGCATTTTTGATAGTAAGAATCAAAGATGTGTCTTTACTAGCCAGATTACAGCCCACACATCCAGTACGAGCATTCTTTTCTTCTGCTTGATCTCCGCCATAACTGTCCGCAATTGCAGCCGTAGGCCATCCACCATATTGAGGCATTGGCGCAAATACTTTTAACCAATCCCATACAGAACACACTCTCCAATGAAGCAATGGCGCTAACTTATCACAGATATCATCTGGTGCTGTTAGTTGATACCATCCTTGCCCACATTCTGCACCATCTTTTCCGCAAGACATAGCTATACGGCCATCCCTTTGAGCTGATTCACCCTGACGGACACCAGTTATTAACAGAAATTTTTCACCAGATTTATCATAAATATCTTGCAGCGCATCCATCATTGGGCCGATCTTCAACTTAGGTGTACACCATCTAAATGTATTTGATGGTGGAGGAACACCACGGCCAAGCATATACACGAAAAATCTATTATCAAGATCAGGTTCCACAATTCTAACATGAATACCTTTCGATTTTAATTTAGCAATTATCTGCATCGCCGAAAACCAGAGAGGTAATAGCTCCAGATGTGTATCGGCTAAGCAAACAGTGATTTCTTTAGGAGGTTCAATTTGTTTAGATTCGATTAGATACAAAATAAAAGTCAAAGTCGCAGAACTGTCTTTTCCACCTGACCAAGCAAAAACCCAATGTTTGTATTTTGCGCCATAAGCATTCATTGACTGGATCGTCATTTCCTGCTGCTCCTGTAAGGTGCTCCTCATTGCACTAAAGAAATTTAATTGCTGTTTTTCCATCTTTTAAATGCTTTTTAAATACTGTGAATAAACCTTGTTTTCCATCACCCAAACAGCTTTGTTTAGAGTGTCGACATCGAGTTCGTTTAACTCTTTGTGGTAGTTGGTTTGGCACCACTGATTCAACCTCCCTACGATCTCCAGTATGTCATTTCCCCAATTCATTTTGCCGGCGATGGCGATCAACTTTTTTCGCTGGAGATCCCCAGGAATAACGATATTTGGTTTTCGTGGTTTCTGCCATTTGCGGACAGTAAGTTCAAGCTCTTTCCATTCGCCATCACTCAGATCAGACAGACGATCGGTTCGACCGTCTGTGAACTCCAGAACTACCTCGTTTTTATCTTTGTCCACTGCCTTGCAGATCGCAAAGAATTGCGCATAATTACGTGGCATATCTTAAGCAAAAACAAAGTGATTAGGTAGTTTCTTAACTTTGAACTTCTCAAAAGTGAGATCGTCTCTGCCAGCTCCCATAAATTGTTCCCTAACATTTTTTATAGCTTTTTCTTCAGCAGCTTTGGGAGTTTTAGCAAACACAACGCCTTCCAAAAATGGTGGGCTCATTTTTACACGTTCATCTGTGTTCTTAACACGGATCTTAACTTGATACACATTTTGATTTGCCATTATTATGCCTTCCAGAATACAAATCCAATACCTCCGATACACACTTCGCTTTTTGCCGACGCTATCGTCAGCGCAAGTAAAGGAAGCACAAACGCTCCCTTTACAGTCCAATAATTTTTAACACCTATTCTCATAATTTTAAGATTGCTTGTTTTAACTCTTTTTCAAAAGTGGCGTGCAGTTCGGTCTGCACACCATCTTTCACCGCTACGTCCTGAGCACTTATGACGTCTTGGAAAACGTTCTGATAAATGCTCATTGACTTTTCTATGTGGATTCGCTCGATCGTGTAACCGTGCCTTTCCAGAAACTCCTTTTTTTGTTCTATCGAAAAGAAAAGGACTATGTCACTTAATTCTCCCATGTCTCGCCAAAAATTGTTGGTCGTAGTAGTAATTCAGATCTTCTGTATTAGCGCGTACCCAATAGACCTTTTTAAAACCAAAAGAAACCATGTCCTCAACTTCCCATCTTTCATACTCCGCGTACAAGACATATTTTTCGGGGTTTTCTTCAACAAACTTGAAATTTCCAGTTCGTTCTGGTGTATAGAGCTTAGCCGGATCAGGCTCTTTGAACTGTGCAAGCTCTGGAGCTGGAGCAAATAGTTTTTTTGTACTCAATACAATGAAGATTAACACCATGATAGCGCCTATTACATAGGGTGTCATTGCAACGCTTGCTAATTGTTCCATGATTATTTAGTTGAAATTGTAAACTCTGCACGTGACTCCTGACCATCCTCTCCGCGCTCTTTGAACCAACCTTTGACAAAGGTCGATGTGCGTGATTTAAATTGCGCAGCGACGATGATATCCACGCCCTCGTGAAACTTTTCGTCTTTGATCTTATCTTTTTTAGCGATAAGCTCTGCAACGCGTGTAGGGTTAAGCTCTCCCTTTTTGTTGGGCTTCATGAATGTCTCCAGAAGATCTGCCAGCACGCCTCTATTTTCGTCGTCGGCAGCAAGTCCAGAGATAAACTCACGGATCAGGCCAACCCCAGCACTTTGGGTGCCATCAAATTGAATGATTTCGTTATATCCGATAGTGATCGAAGCATTTTCTGTTGTGAAGGTATGGCTCGCTTGATCGTCCTTAAATCCGTAAAGATCTTTTTTCAGATCAAGAGCATGCTTGAACATTTCAAATGCTTTGTTGACCATATCAGACTGAGATTTACCGAATGCAGCAAGCTCTGGCGCGAAACTGTTTACAGTCTCTTCTACCATATCCTTGTAAGCAATTCGATTTTGCTTTTTCTCTTCAGCTTTTGCTTTCTCTTCAGCGAGGATCTGCGCCTTAAGAATTGCCAATTGATCTGCACTGATGTTGTTAAGATCTACGACTGGAGTTACCTGTGTTTGTTGTGTTGTATTTTCCATTTTTGTGGTTTTATTAAATTTTGTCAATTGTTATTACTACTTTTTGAATCCCAGATGTGTGGTCAGTGCTGACACTTTCAACCACACTATCAATTGCCATATTTTCTACTCTTTTCCTAGTTAGTTTTGAATCCCCTGAAACATTCATATATCCGGAGACAAGTTTCCCGTTGAATAAAGTCACGGCATAGTTTATCTTAAATTTTGGTTCCATAGCTTTGATATATTTTATAACTCATTAAGCTCCGGCAGTTTGCGCTCGTCTTGATTCATTTCTAATCAGCTTTAAAGTTTCGTTATACGAAGCCATGAAGTAATCGTCATCGACCAAAGTCAATCCTGAATTGAAATACAAGTATTCGTTTAGGACGATAGACTTACTTATCAGATCAGGCTCTTTAACCAACAGCTTGCCTTCTTTTGTGATTTCCATTTTGGTCTCCATTTCTTCGTCTGCCAATGGAAGGAAGTCACGTTCATTGCGGATGATCCACTCGTTTTTCCAGAATCCAGCCATTATTGAAGAGTATCGGACTTCATTCATCATGATCTCGGGAAACCCTTTGAACATGAATTCTAAAAACTCTTCATATTGCTCAGATTGATGCTCACAATATTGCTTTGCGTCCCATCCGAGGTATTGACAGACTTTTGTTTGCACCCCGAGTGCCCTGCCCTTGGCTGTAGAGACCATCGTCGTTTTTTCTATTGTATTTGATGTTGATTTCATTTTAAGCAACTTTATAGTTTAGTAAATCATCTCCGTGGTATTTTCTAGCACCTTCCTCGTATATCACCCAGAAGCCTTTTGGCCCGATATAACGACCTTGTGAAAATGCTACATACCCTTCGACCCATATTTTAAGATTTGCGTGATATCTTATATCGTCAGCCACTTGTCCCTTTGGTTCTTTGCCCTTCGCTTGACTAATTACCACAAACAGTTTGTCAGGAAATTCCCTTTCTAGTTCCAGATATTTATCGAAGGTGAACCTTCTGAAATATTGAATACTATCTATCACCACCACACGCGGACTTTTCCGTCTCCTGAGCCTTGCCCTAAGTGTTTGGAAATCTTCTTTTACAACCACGACCTGTCCGGCTACGCTATTCATTCCAACACGATAAAATGCTTCTCGCATCGTATCGCTGTTTCCTTCCTCTAGCGAATCATACAGCACCTTATCATATTGGGCAAGCTCTTTTATTAGTTGAAGTACGAACGTTGTTTTGCCATTCGTTGAGTTTGCATAAATGAACCATGTACCGGTTTTTGATGGTTGTTTAAAAGCTTGATACCATGCGCCTTTAAAGGGATATTGGGGGTGGCTTGTGCCCATCACATTGTCGACAGTCCAAGCTCTTCCCATTATCGTACGCTTAAACGTTTACCAGTAATTCCCAGAACCGTTTCGATAAACTCTACAGAGACCTGTTGATTTAACTTGTCGGCCTCGCGCCATACAGTTGTAACCACATCGGACAATTCGCCATAGTTATCGCAATTCTGACGTAGCCACTTTTGAATTTCTGGAGTTTTGTCCTGTAGAAAGATCTCGTAGCGACGATCTATGCGAATACCACGACGGATCTTGAACTTTACACGACGGTAGAATTGAGGCATGCCGGGCAAATTTTTCATGACCATCGTTTCGATATTTTCGACCAGCTGATCTGTACCAACTAAGCCCAATGAAACCAGCCCATTTAAGTGGTCATATAGTTCTTTGAACATGCAAAGGGTTTTGAACTTGAAATATTCCGCTTCATCAAAAATTAAAGATGGTTTAAAGCCTCTTTCACGAAGCTTTCTAAGCTCACGAGATATTTCGCGCAAACGCCCAGATGTGGATCTAGTTCTTTTTTCGATACCAAGCACCTCACAGATCTTATCAATGATATCACGCATGTGATCGCTTTCGCTTGCTTTGATTACGAAGAAATCTTCTGGATGTAGCGTCTGGATAAAGTCCAGCGTATAGGTTTTTCCAGCTCCAGTCTCATTGACGTAGACGATCGGTTCGCCATTATCTTTCGCCAAAATGATCTCAGTGTACAGCTCGTTCATTTGGGGTGTTTTGCGACGTTCCCAATATTGTTTATCAACTTCAAAACCTACATACTTTGCAATACGGTGAAAATACTTATCTGCGATATCGACATTCTTACCACCGACGTGCATAAAATATTTATGCTTACGTATGGCAGTCAAGTATGCTGCATTTATTTCTGTACTTTTAGCGACCTGCGACTGTGTAAGTTTATGAGCTTCCATATATGACGCTAATGCGTCTACTATTTGTGCTTTTAAAGTGTTTTCCATGTCTTTAGGTATTATATATTATTCCATACTTCGTCAAGGTTCGACTTACTCTCCAGATAGGCTTTCCGGTCGGCAATCGTCCTCTCTTCTTCAATTCTAGCTTGACGTTTTTGCTCTTTGATGGTAATTTTATCGACACCTTGCTGAATTTGCTTTTGTCTTTCAGTGTTACGCTGATCCTTATGCTGACCACGGGAATCGACAAGTACAATTTTGGATAGTGTACTATCTAATTCTGGAGTTTCGTTGAAAAGCTGCTCGACATTACGATAGGTTTCAGCATTACGTTCAATGATCTTTTCTTCGAGCATCTGATTAAATTGATCTACCTTAGCCTTAGCAGCAGCATCACCCTCAGCACGATCATATAGAGCCATTGGCTGAACATATTTTTGCTCCAGCATAAATCGGACTGTGCCGATCTCCTCTTCCAAACGACCATCTTTTGATTTAGCATTTACGACAAGAACTTGACTCAGATCCTCAGGATCAAACTTGACACACCAATCAACAAACTTGTTCTCTCTGAAGGATAGATCGAATGTATCAAACGAATATTTTTGACCGAGAATGGTAGCGTTTACGCCAGATGCTTCGAGCCTATTTGTGTAACCAGTAGTTTCACCGAATAGATATAGATATTCTTCGTCGGTAAGTTCAACATGATCTGCGTCAGCCATCATGTGCCAGCGTTTTACATATTCTTCAACAATTGCCATGCGCTTTACAGCAATAAGCTGCTCAACCTGTCTGCAAACACCAGCGAAATCTGGGAATGAATGACGGATCTTGTTCAAGTAATCTGCGTTGGGTTGGTTTTCCTTGCGCGACGTGATCCCGAAGCCTGACCAATTTGGAGATATCAATTGTAGATCCTTGTTTAATTCTTTGAAATATGGCTCTACAACTTTTGCTTTAGCATTCTTCACTCTGGCTGGAGTATAATGTGAGGTCATTGCCTCATAGATCGGAACTAAGGTTCCTTTACCATAGTGGTCACTTTGGATCTGCAACGATTTGTATCTTTTACCAAAGAGATCCCTCGTGTGGTTTGCTGCATTTCTAAGGGCTTCCTTGATTAGTTCAGGGGTTTCATGTGTACCAATAGCATAGCCTACAGGATATTTTAAGCAAGGATCTAAAACAACAACAACGGTTGGCCTATGGTGGTATGTGGTAACGTTCTTACCGTCCTTATCTTTTGCCGTCCTCTGGTAGAACAACTCAACGTCCCAGCCATCAATCGTCCAATATACCATTGGTACGTTTGGAGCACGGCGTTTATGCTGCATAGATCTATTGTTGCGTAGGTTGGTTACTCCTGAATTACCAGCGTAGATGTAGAGGTCGAACTCCTTACGGTAGTTTGCTACAGTCGAGTCTGAGATACTCTTCCAACCAAGCGTTTTAGCCACTTCATTGTAAACAGTAGCAATTTGTACGTTGTCGTACTTGTTATGTTTTTTCAGTAATTCTTGCAGCACTGAAAGTTGATTGGCATCAACAACCTTTGCTGCACTGGTATTTCCAACCTTGCCACTAATCAAAGCAGCGTAACCGTCCTTTTTGTACTTGGTCAATGTACGTTGTAATGATGGCAATTTTAACGTGTGTCCGTTCTTCTCACGCATTATCTCCACATCAGACTTAATACTATCCATCAAACTAGAAACAGATCCTCCTAAGGCTTTTCTGTAAGACCTACGCATGGATAGACCTGCGATAACTGCATTCAGTGTAGAAGCATTAGCAGTATATGTTTCAATGAGTTCTTTTGGAAGAGCCTCGCCGTTAGGTTTACGAAACTGGTTGTAAAACTCAGATGCTTTCCAGTCCCTCTGGTAAACCTTTTCTAGTATAGCAGTTTCGCTCAGTACCTTTTCAGGATCTCCAAACTTATCACGACACATGATTTGCCAATCGTAGGGCAAATTCTTGAACGAATACAATGCTTCATTGCCTAGACCTTTGCCCTCACGAAGTTTTAAAGCTGGCGTACGTGCTGCACGTTTCTTTAACGCTTCGTAAGTACATATTCTTAAGGATTTAGGATCAACCTCAACAGGGGATTTTATTTCGTTTATTAAAAACGAAATTCTTACTCCAATCTCACCTTCGTAGGTTATATAAGCGTTTTGCATATCAAATTGCATTAATTAGTTTATTACTCGTTATTCAATACTGCATTCACCTTGTCACAAAGTGTGTTGTATTCTTTTTTGATGATGTCTGGCATTTCGCCTTTTCTTGTACCATCAATGCACCATCTCACGTAGGTTAATGTGTAACCGTACTTTTTCGACAATCTCTCCAAGACCGGAGTATTGTAGTTATTCCTTTTTTGTTTACTTTTGTCGTTCATAGTGTTTGTTGTCTTTTTGATAAATGTTTTTATATCGTTTTCTCTTTAGCAAATATAAAGACTTTTGTTTACTGAAAGACGTAAAATAAAGATAATTGTTTATTATGAACGGTAAAGACCTGAAAATCAAACTGAAAAAATTAGGCATTGAGCTTAAAGAACTAGCTGAAAAGCTTAATATAACACCTCAAACACTAAATAGCAGGCTCTTAGCTGATGATTTAAAGGTATCATTCATTAAAGATATCAGTAAGGCGATAAACAAAAGTCTTTATTCTCTAATAGAGGATGATTCCAATGTGGATGAAGATGTATTTAGAAATGTTGAGGAAGGATTAAGTAGGTCTGAGTTTCTCTTAAGGACTGATAGAGTTTTGCAAAAGAATCAGATAATTCCCCACTATGATATAAACGCAGCAGCAAGTTTTGTCACGCTGTTCCAGAAAGACCGTAGCACGATCATTGATTATTTCAGCATTCCCAATCTTCCTAAAGTCGACGGGGCAATAAGTATTACAGGAGATAGCATGTACCCGATTCTAAAATCCGGCGATATCATATTTTTCAGAAAAATCAACAACACTAACTTAATAGACAGTCTTTATTTTGGAGAAATGTACCTTTTGGATATTCAAAATGAAGATGATGAATATACAACAGTCAAATACGTTCAAAGCTCCGAACGTGGCCCGGAATGGATCAAGTTAGTTTCCCAGAATCAACATCACTCACCAAAGGACATTCACTTAAGCTGGGTTAAAGGCGCTGCATTTGTTAAAGGAAGTCTTCGTATTAATAGCATGAGTTAATATTTATATATAACCGATTTTTACACCGAGACATAAACACCTGATAATCATAAGTATTGCAAAAAACCGCCTTTGATAACTCGTGAATTAAAGGGGGTCGAAACGCCAAAAATCGTACATTTTCATGTTGTTTTTTGTTATTAAAGGGGTCTGAACGGGTCTTTTTTTGCACGAAAATGTCCCCCTAAGTGTCCCTGTAAATGTCCCCCTAACTGAAATTTTACAATATTTTTTGGTTTTGCAACCTGAGCAAAAACCATTTAAAAAAGACTGTATTTCCATACTTTTTTATGCCTTTATAAATTATTTAAAGGCATAAAAAAAGACGCTTAAAGCGCCTTTAAATGGTATTTTTATCTGTTTACATGTATCAAATGGTAGTATTTAAACATATCTTTAAACAATGTATTTAAATAATGGTAGTGCGATAGTAGTGAAATGGTACTTTGTGCATTTTCGTTTTCAGCCAGAAACAATCACAAAAACACTAAAAAACCGCCTTAAAACATCATTTAGCACCCTTTTTTAGCGATTTCGCGCAATCGCCGCTTACATACGTTTCGTTCTACCCCCTATATGTTTTTGCTGTTGGATGAGATTAGTTAAGTATCCGGTAGATCATTTCTTTTAAAATCTCTTCACTATTGAAATTGCTCGGCACATTGACACCTTTGGATTTCAAGTCGGTCTCCTTCAACACATTAAGCACATCGAAAGTTTTCCGTCTATTGTAATTCCGTGCAGCAAGCTCGTATTCTTTTAGAAAGAAAGGATGTACCCCCAGTTCTTTTGCCGCGACGGATTTGTCTATCAGATAATGGTATTTGAGAATCTTCGTGAAGTAGGTGGCAATTTGTCCAATAACCATCACCAGTGGATTATTTTTGGGATTGGCGACAAAATAATCGACGATCTGATATGCTTTTAGGGCATTACGTTTAGCCAAAGCAGTATTTAATTCAAAAACATTATAATCTTTGGAAATACCTATATTCCGTTCAACATCTTCCATGCTTATCTCTTGGCTCTTCGGAACATTAAGCATCAGTTTGTCAAGTTCATTGGACACCTTGGACAGGTCATTACCGAGATAATCCGCAATCATCACCGCAGCTTGCGGATGAATGCGCCAGCCCGCATCTTTCACATACGTCCCAATCCAGGGGCCAACCTTATCGTCGTATAGTTTGGCCGCATCAACAACTAGTCCCTTTTTTTCAAAGACTTTATAGACCTTTTTGCGTTTGTCAAATTTCCCATGTTTAAAACAGAACACAAGAATGGTTGTCGGTGTAAGATGCTCCAGGTATTTAGTTAACAGTTCTTCCGTATCCGATTTCCATTTCAGCTCCTGCGCTTCCTTAATAATAATCACCTGATAATCGCTCAACATGGGATACCGTTTTGCTGCATTGACAATGGTAGATATATCAATATCTTTTCCATAGAAAATCGATTGATCAAAACCCTTTTGTGCTTCGTTCAATACCGTCGCTTCCAATGCGTCGGCAATGGTATCAATGAAATAACTCTCCTCCCCTTGCAATAAATACACTGGTTTAAAAGACCTGTTCTTAATATCAGATAAGATCGGATTTATGTTCATATGCAAAAACTATCGATAGTATTTATTTTCCCTGGGCCCAATTAAGCTCTTTACACGCGGCAACTTGTCTAAAGTTGCTATGGAGTACCCGGTCTATTTATTTATTTTTTCACTGCAGATCGGTTGCCCCATTACTTTCCCGCATCCAAACAATCTGCTACAGTCTAAAATGTCCCATGTTATTGCATCTTCACATGGTGTATCTAGTTCGACTATGGACATTTTATAGGAAGCAAAATTACGATTTTAATGGCAATTTAAGCGAGTAACCTCGCCGAATTAACGCTTTTATAATTGATTCATGTACGACCATCACTTTAAGCTATTGGTTTAAAGCCATGAACATTTAACACCACAACTTCCACAATTCTGGTCAAGCAATACGGCCACAAAAGCAGACCTGAGGTTTTTTACAAAAAATCATCTTCGTCAGCAAAAAAACACCATATTTCATGCCTGATGAATGTATTTTTTTTGCTAAAATTTTAGTATATTTGTGTATGTTTTCACCGACTCCACTGAACTTACCGCCGTATCAAGCTAAAATATCTAAAAAGAACAATGCGATTTATATATTTGATGAGCTCAGAAAAAAGGATCTGGTATTAACACCGGAAGAATGGGTTAGGCAGCATTGGATCAACTATTTGTCGCTCATGAAAAATTATCCCAAGGCACTGATGCACATCGAAGGCGGTTTGAAATTAAATAACCTGCAGAAACGAAGTGATTTGTTAATTTATAACAGCAGCGGGCATAAGGTGGTCTTAGCCGAATTTAAGGCACCTCATATAAAAATTACACAACAAGTATTTGAGCAAATTGCAAATTATAATACAGTTCACCGTATACCATACCTGCTAGTAAGCAACGGTATGAATCATTATTATTGTAAAATTGATTTTATCAAAAAGTCTTACGAATTTTTGGAAGACCTCCCCAACTACAACGAAATTGACTAAGGAGCTATGCATGAAATAGATAAAAATTAATCCGGAGATTCAGTCTCCCTTAGGTCTTGAACGGGGAGCACCGAAAAAATGTAAAGTAGATGTAAAACATCTTTTCAATTTATTTGATTTTTAAAATATAGTTTTATATTAGTCCTACAGAATAGAAAAAATAAAAAGATGAATATAGATAAAAACGAATTCAGAAAATATGCAGTAAAGCATCACCGTATTGGAAGTCAACATGTTGATAGTTTCATTGCTCGTACAGAGACTAGCATTCCGACAAACCTTACGCCTTACATCGTTGAAGAACGTCAATTGAACGTTGCTCAGATGGATGTATTTTCGCGTTTGATGATGGACCGTATCATATTTTTAGGCAGCGGTATTGATGATCAGGTAGCCAACATTATTCAGGCACAACTCTTGTTCTTACAGTCTACCGACGCACAACGTGATATCCAGATTTACATCAATTCACCGGGTGGAAGCGTGTATGCTGGACTAGGAATCTACGATACCATGCAATATATTACGCCAGATGTAGCAACCATCTGTACCGGTATTGCAGCATCTATGGGCGCTGTTCTTTTAGTTGCTGGTGCAAAAGGCAAACGTGCAGCCTTACGCCACTCACGCGTCATGATTCACCAACCTTCCGGTGGCGCTCAAGGAGTTGCAGCCGATATGGAAATCAACTTACGTGAGATGATGAAATTAAAAGAAGAATTATACACCATTATTTCAGATCATTCTGGACAAACTTACGAATGGGTAGAAAAATCTTCCGATCGCGATTACTGGATGCGGGCTAATGAGGCCAAAGAATTTGGTATGATTGACGAGATTTTACTTCCAAAGAAGGAGATTATTAAATAACAATGGCAAAGAATAACGATAGAGACATTCATTGTTCGTTTTGTGGCATAAGCAAAAATGAAGCCCAGATGCTTATTGCTGGCAACGGTGCGCACATCTGTGACCGTTGTATCCAGCAGGCAGGCGAAATCTTGGCAGAAGAATTAAAACAACGAAAAAGTAAAACTTTACAGACAGCTTTAAAGTTGATCCGTCCTTTGGAGATTAAAACCCACTTGGACCAATATGTCATCGGTCAGGATGATGCCAAAAAAGTAATTTCAGTAGCCGTTTATAATCACTATAAGCGTTTAAATCAGAAAGTGGATAAAGACGAGATCGAAATCGAAAAATCCAATTTGATTATCGTGGGGGAAACAGGCACTGGTAAGACCTTGCTGGCAAAAACTGTCGCCAAGATACTTAATGTACCTTTCTGTATTGTGGATGCTACAGTATTGACCGAAGCAGGTTATGTAGGGGAAGACGTAGAAAGTATATTGACGCGTTTACTGCAAGCGGCAGATTACGATGTGGCTTCCGCTGAGCGTGGTATCATCTACATCGATGAGATTGATAAAATCGCACGTAAAAGCGACAATCCTTCTATTACGAGAGATGTATCGGGTGAAGGTGTGCAGCAAGCTCTACTGAAGATTCTCGAAGGTACAGTTGTCAACGTTCCACCGCAAGGCGGCCGTAAACACCCTGATCAAAAAATGATCGCGGTTAATACAAGCAATATCCTATTCATCTGTGGTGGAGCATTCGACGGTATTCAAAAGAAAATTGCAAACCGTCTGCGTACCCAGACAGTAGGTTATAAAATGAACGAGGACGAAGAGGAAATTGACTTGAACAATTTGTACAAGTATATTACACCGCAAGACTTAAAGAACTTTGGATTAATTCCAGAGCTGATTGGTCGTCTTCCTGTATTAACTTACTTAAACCCGCTGGATAAGGAAACCTTGCTGAGTATTCTGACTGAGCCAAAGAATGCTTTGGTAAAACAATATAAAAAGCTGTTTGAATACGAAGGTATTGAGCTAAAATTTGATCCTGACGTTTATACGTTTATTGTTGATAAAGCTGACGAATTTAAACTTGGAGCCAGAGGCCTACGCAGTATATGCGAAGCCATTATGCTGGATGCCATGTTTGAAATTCCGTCAACGAAAGAGCAGACGGGACAGAAAGCATTGGAAATCACGCTAGACTATGCGAAGAAGAAATTCGAAAAGTCTGATTTAAAAAAGCTTAAAGTTGCTTAAAAAAATCCCGTTCGCTGAACGGGATTTTTTTTTAGAAAAGAATTAAAAATCTTATATTACAATAATAACATAGCCATAACGGAATGTTGACAGGAAGATAAGAGATTCAAGAAATTAAATTTAATGACTATGACAACAAAGAAAAGTGCAAAGAATACCGTAAATAGTCCGATCACACCAGGTTTAAAAACCAAAGAAGAAATCGTGAACAACTGGCTTCCCCGTTATACCGGAAGACCTTTGGAAGAGTTCGGGGAATATATCCTTTTAACGAACTTTTCGAAATATATACACCTATTTTCTGAAATGCATGATAATGCGCCTATTTATGGAGAAGATAAACCGATGCAATCCGTCACTGCCGGAGGCATCACCATTATCAATTTCGGGATGGGAAGTCCAATGGCCGCAACCATTATGGATTTATTATCAGCAATTGCACCAAAAGCAGTGCTATTTTTGGGTAAAACCGGTGGAATCAAGAAAAAAATTCCTGTAGGCGAATTGATTCTTCCAATAGCCGCTATCCGCGGTGAGGGAACTTCCAATGACTACTTTCCACCCGAAGTACCTTCATTACCCGCCTTCGCCATGCAAAAGGCCATATCCACGACAATCCGGGATCACCAACGTGACTACTGGACAGGAACGGTATACACCACCAATAGACGAGTTTGGGAACATGATAAAGCCTTCAAAAAGTATTTAAAATCAATCCGTGCCATGTGCGTGGATATGGAAACCGCAACGATATTCAGTGTCGGATTTGCCAATAAGATTCCAACAGGTGCTCTGTTGCTGGTTTCGGATCAACCAATGGTACCCGAAGGAGTCAAAACGTCTGTCAGTGATGTAACAGTTACAGCAAAATATGTAGAAGCACATATCAGCATAGGTATTGATGCTTTAAAACAGCTTATCAATAACGGATTGACCGTGAAGCACCTTAAATTTTAAGCTGTATTTCAACCAACATCATATTTTCCCTTTCTAGGAAAATATGATGTATCCCTCTCCATAAAACCATAACTATCAAACCCTTAAAACTATTAACTATTATTTTTGATTAATAATTGAACGGTTATTAACTAAAATTTGAGGTGTTAACAAATGTTAATCTTCACAATAATTAAACGATTTGTCGTTTATATTGTAATATTCATATTACTCAACACATATATCGTAAAAATTAATCAAGCATTGTGAAGAAAAAAACATTATCTTTTTTTAACGTAACCTTTTTGATTTGTTCAGCCTTAGCCACACAGGTAAGTTGTTCTTCAAGTTCTTCAAAAGAAAATAAAACTAAAGAAAAAAACGTAGCCTTGCCAGTCTATACCGTCACTAAATCTGATGCCACCACCATCAAGGATTATTTGGGAACCATAGAAGGTAAAGTTAACGTGGAGGTCCGCCCACAGGTCGAAGGGCTGCTTCTGGAAATTTATATCGATGAAGGCTCATTTGTTCAAAAAGGCCAGAAACTGTTCAAGGTAGACCCTTCTACTTACCAAGAAAATCTCAATAACATGGTTGCTACGGAGCAAGTCGCCAAAGCCAAACTTAAAAATGCACAGCTCGAAGTCGACCGGTTGAAACCGTTGGTTCAAAACGACGTTATCTCCGATGTCAGACTGGCGTCGGCAAAATCAGATTATCAAGTAGCCAAGGCAACGTTGGACCAGGCCATCGCAGCCGTACGTTCAGCGCAGATCAGCAAAGATTTTACAGTGATCACCGCTCCGGTAAGTGGTTACATTGGCCGCATTCCAAAGCGTATTGGAAATTTGGTATCAAAAGGCGATAAAGAACCCCTTACCTATCTTTCAGACATCCAGGAAGTGTATGTATATTTCTCCATGAATGAATCTGACTTTCTTTATTTTTCCAAAGCACAGGCAAAAAAAGATAGCTTGGAAGGGAAAAAATACAACCAGAATCAAAAGCTCGTATTTCCAGAAGTTACTTTAGTCCTCGCAGATGGTGAGGAATATTCAAAAAAAGGTATTGTCGACGCCGTCAATGGCCAGATTAACCGAACTACGGGAGCAATCTCTTTGCGCGCCACTTTCCAAAACCACGACAACATACTTCGATCCGGAAGTAGCGGCACCCTTAAGATTGCCGAAGTAAAAAAAGACGTTCTTCAAATTCCGCAGATAGCCGTCAATGAATTGCAGGATAAAACCTTTGTCTATATACTGGACCAAAACAATAAGGCGCAAAAACGAAATATCCAACTGATGGGCAAAAGTAAAAACAATTATATCGTCTATTCAGGCCTCAAGGAAAACGATCGCGTTATTACCAGCGGATTTGACAAATTAACCGACGGTTCACCAGTGACCCCGATTTTACAGAAATAATTATCGATCATTTTTGCATACTACCCGGTGCCAGGCATACTGTGCGCCAAAAGTAGCGTGTTTAAAATTCTATGTATATGCTAAAAACATTTATAAATAGGCCTGTATTAGCTACGGTGGTTTCTATTATCCTGGTTATCTTAGGCTTAGTGGGCCTAAAACTCCTGCCTGTCTCGCGCTTTCCAGAAATTGCCCCACCAAGTGTGCTTGTTTCACTAAGTTATCCCGGTGCTAATGCGGAAACCGTAGCAAAAAGTGTTTTGCTGCCTATCGAAGAAGCCATCAATGGTGTAGAGGATATGACCTATATCAAGTCGTCTGCCTCCAATTCAGGATCGGGAAGTGTATCGGTGTACTTTAAGACAGGTACCAATCCTGATATTGCTTCGGTCAACGTACAGACACGGATTTCCAAAGCAATCAGTTCCATTCCTGCCGAAGTAAATGAAGCCGGCATCACGGTCATGCCTCGGCAAACCGGTGTCATCATGACCATCAATCTCTACTCCGATCACCAGGATAGCGCCTACGATGAAACCTTTCTCCAGGCTTATGCACAGATTAACCTGATGCGACCTTTGCTGCGTGTCGATGGCGTAGCTCAAGTTTCCCGTTTGGGGGCCAGGGATTATGCGATGCGCCTTTGGCTGAACCCAGAAAAACTAGCCCTTTATAACCTCGTTCCACAAGATGTTATGAATGCTATAAAAGATCAAAACTTTGAGATTGCCCCAGGCAAATTTGGAGAAACCTCGGATGAAGCTTTCGAAACAGTGATCCGTCATAAGGGGCGTTTCACCACACCGGAGGAATTCCAGAGTATTGTGATCAAAACCAACACCGACGGTTCAGTGCTCTATTTAAAAGATGTGGCCCGGGTAGAATTCGGAGCTACAAATTTAAGCAGCGACAACAAGGTGAATGGCCATCCCGGTCTTACACTCAACTTAACACAGACCAGTGGTTCCAACGCCCATGACATCGATATTGCTGTCAGAAAGGTTCTTGAAGAACAATCAAAAACATTTCCAAAAGGCCTACACTATGAGGTGACCTATTCAGTACGTGATCAGATCGACGAATCGATCAACCAAGTGGAGCACACCCTTTTTGAGGCGTTTATCCTGGTATTTATTATTGTCTTTATCTTCCTGCAAGATTTTCGATCCACCCTGATTCCGGCAATTGTAATCCCAGTTTCCTTGGTGGGAACCTTCTTTTTTCTGCAGCTTTTTGGATTTTCGCTCAATGTCCTCACGATGTTTGCCCTGGTGTTGGCTATTGGAATCGTAGTGGATGACGCCATTGTCGTCGTCGAAGCTATCCATGAAAAAATGCACAGCACAGGATTGAAACCCAGAGCCGCAACATTGTCGACGATGTCCGAAATTACGGGAGCCATCCTGTCAATAACCATGGTCATGGCTGCTGTATTTTTGCCTGTAGGATTTATGGAAGGGCCAGCAGGTATTTTCTATCGCCAATTTGCTTATACCTTGGCAACGGCGATTCTGATTTCAGCACTCAATGCCTTAACTTTAAGTCCAGCCTTATGTGCTCTCCTACTGAAAGCCCCGAAACAGCATACCAATCAAGAAAGCAGCAAAATCAATCAATTTAAAGATCGTTTCTTTAAAGCATTCAATACGTCTTTTGATCGGCTGACGGCCCGTTATGTCGCTATTGTAGAAACACTGATCAAGAATAAAAAAATAGCCTGGGCAGGCTTAATTTTAATTACAGCACTTGGCATCGTGTTCATGATTAAAACACCCAAAAGTTTTATTCCTACCGAAGATGATGGCTTTATTACATATAACATTGCCCTCCCTCCCGGCGCTTCATTGAGTCGGACTACTGAGGTTCTTCATCGTGCCGATAGTATTTTAAAGAAAAGACAGGACATCAATGGCATGACAACAGTCTCTGGTTTTAATGCCCTGGACGGAAGTTCGAGCCCGGCATTTGCTGCTGGTTACATTACCTTAAAACCACATGCCAAACGCGAGCACATCAAAAACATTAATGCGTTTATGGATACCATTAGGCATGATCTATCCCAGATCAATGAAGCAACGTTTACGGTGTTCCCCCGACCTACCGTACAGGGTTTTGGAGACTTTGCCGGCATTGAAATGGTTCTTCAGGATCGGATGGGTGGTGACATTCGGGATTTCAACACCATTGCAGATACCTTTATTAACCAGCTCAATACGCTGCCTGAAATTCGCAGCGCCTACACAAGCTTTAAATCAAACTTCCCTCAATATGAAGTAAATATCGATGCCGTAAAGGCAAAATCGCTGGGCGTCGAAATCAAAGATCTTATGTCTACAATACGGTCTTATTTTGCACGTGTACAGGCGAGTGATTTTAACCGGTTTGGTCGCCAATACCGCGTTTATGTTCAATCGGATTTCGACTTCCGGAAGGATCCCGAATCCTTCAATTCTATTTTTGTGCGGAATAGTAAAGGCGAAATGGTTCCTATTAACACCATATTAACTTTAGAAAAGACGGTGGGTCCGGAAACTATTACACGCTACAATCTGTACAACGCGATAGCGGTTAATATTACGCCAGCGGAAGGCTACAGTACTGATGATGCCATGCAGGCAATCCAAAAATTGGCCGACAATAAACTTCCGGGTAATTACGGTTTTGAATGGACGGGCATGAGCTATGAAGAAAGTCAGTCCGGTTCGCAGACGATCTTGATTTTTGCGCTTAGTATCCTATTCGTCTACTTCCTGCTTTCGGCTCAATACGAAAGCTATATCCTTCCTTGGGCAGTACTATTGTCCATACCAGTCGGCCTGATCGGCGTTTTTACCGTGATCAACCTGGTGGGACTTCAAAACAATATTTATGTGCAAGTCGGACTCATTATGCTCATTGGCCTCTTGGCCAAAAATGCGATTCTGATCGTGGAGTTCGCTGTCCAGGAGCGAAAAAATGGCAAAAGCATTGTCGAAGCAGCCATTAGCGGTTCAAAACTTAGGTTAAGGCCAATCTTGATGACCAGCCTGGCTTTTGTTGCAGGGCTGGTACCCTTGATGTGGACGGTTGGCCCCTCGGCAATCGGTAACCATTCGATCAGCTTCAGCGCCGCCGGCGGCATGCTCTTTGGTGTAGCATTCGGCATCTTTATCATCCCCGTACTCTTTGTTGTATTCAAAAGTCTGGATGAAAAACTACATGATAAACTAGCTAAAGAAGAGGAAGAATAATGAAAAACATACAAAAATACCTTTCGGGAATATCGATCATCATTGGCCTCTTAGGCCTGATGAATGCCTGTAAGATCGGCAAAGATTATGTGCAGCCCAAACTCAAACTTCCGGAAAACTTTCGTGGCGATACGCTGGATTACTTCGGAGATACCTCCAGTATGGGCCTGATCCATTGGAAATCCTTCTTTCATGATCCCACATTGAAGCTATTGATTGATTCTGCCTTAGCCAATAACTTTGAAATGAAAACTGCACTGCTCAACCTGCAGATTTCAACGCGAGTCTTAGCTCAGAATAAAGCCAACTACCTGCCGAGTGTAAATGCAACAATTGCCAATGGAAACCGTACCTGGCGATCAAAGGACTTTGGCAGTGGTCCTCTGACTAAATACTACGATCATAAGGATGAAAAAGCGCCGCAAAATATGTTCGTCTATCAATCCATGTTTGGCTCTGATATTAATTTTAGCTGGGAAGTCGATATCTGGAAGAAAATAGGAAGCAAACAAGAACAACTCTTAGCCGAGTATTTGGATACACAGGAGGCAAAAAATGCGATACAGACCTCGATCATAACAGCTGTGGCAAAAGGTTACTTCAATCTCTTGATGCTAGATGCCAAAATTGAAGTTGCCAAACGGAACGTCCAATTAAATGACAGCACTCTCCGCATGATCAAGCTCCAATATGAAGCTGGTGAAATCACCGCCTTGGCGATCCAACAAACACAATCACAACGCCTATTGGCAGCCTCCCTCGTTCCCGAAATCGAAAAGGAAATTGCCATCCAGGAAAATGCGCTGCAGACACTTACCGGAAAATTACCCGACAGCATCAAAAGAGGAACTTCTTACGAGCATCTCTTCGCGGAGAGCAAAGACATCTCCCTGGGGTCCCCAATCGAGATTGTCCGCAATAGACCAGATATCCGATCATCTGAATTTCAACTGATGGCAGCCAATGCGAATGCGAATATCCAACAGGCTATGCGTTATCCGTCATTGACCGTGGGCGGCGTATTGGGGGTAAATAGTATGCTCCCTAAAAATTGGTTTAATATCCCTGGCGCATTGCTTGGTGGAATAACTGGAAATTTAACCACGCCTATTTTCAAAAACAAAACATTTAAAACACAGTATGAGGTTGCTAAATTGGAACGTGATAAAGCCGAAATCCAACTGCAACAAAAAGTTGTCGAGGCAGTCGCCGAAGTCTCTAATGCAGTGGTCACAGTCGACAAGCAACGTGAACAATTAGCTTTGGCTAAAGAAAGGGTCGATAACGCGCACCTGGCAGTTAAAAACGCAGGTCTACTCTTTAAAAGTGGGTATGCCACCTATCTAGAGGTCATTACCGCGCAAAGTAATGCCCTTAATAGCGACCTGGATCTCGTCGAATTACGACAACAGCATTTAGATGCATTTGTAGACTTGTATCGTGCGCTCGGTGGAGGTTGGAGATAAGGATTTAAAACTTTATTTTTGTGGTATGACTCCAGAAGAATTACAACACTATTTTCAATCCAAAGACTTGCCCGAAACGCTGGAAATACAGCAAGATATGCAGGTCTTCGACGTTCAGCGTTTCTTGAGCACAAGCTTCATCCATGTAAGCTTATGGAAAAAAGATTTAAGCAAATGTCCATCCTGGATTAGACTGCTGAAATTCAAGGATGCCTTAGAAGCAAAAGAAGAAGCCTAACATCTGTTAGGCTTCTTCCTTATTTATACGTTCTATAGGCTGGGCGCAAGTTGTTTCATTAATAAAGGCATCTGTTCTTTCGAAAAAATCTCATCTGCCCCGGCGTCCCGCAATTCCATCCGCTCATTCTCATCACTGCTCGAAGTCAACCCAAATATTCTGATCGAGGGAAATCTTTCTTTCACAATTTTTGCCGTTTCTATTCCGTTTAATACAGGCATATGCAGGTCTAATATACATATCTCAGGAAGCTCATGCTCGTTTTCATGGAGGTAGTCGATCAACTCCCTGCCATTGGATGCACAATAAACCAAATCCAATAAATGTGATTGAGCCATCGCTCGCATCAACACATGATGAATCATCGCATCATCTGCGTAGACAATCGTACATCTATCTTTGGTATCCATTTGAATAAGCTGTCATTTAGTAATTATAAAAACAATATTATATAAATATGTAATAAAATAAAAAATACAGAAAAAAGTTAGCAATAATTATGTTATTATACAAATTTTATTTCAAAATGTCCAATATTAACAATCCAACAAACTTTTAGTTTGATTTATACAATAAGAACATCATAGGTAGCAATCTCTTCGCGTCAACAACGCTAGAAAAGATGTGGTAAAGAGAAAAGAAGACCGGTAGATTATCTCCTAAAAATCATCTTCAATAATTTCGGCCACTCTTCCTATTTGGCCGTCCGTCAACCTGACTTTAATCCCCCTCGAATGATAAGAGGACGATGTTAGCAAGTCCTTCACAATGCCTTCTGTTAGATTTCCCGTACGCTGGTCCTTTTTTAAGATTATATTCACCAACATACCTGGCTTTACATCTGCTCTATTTCTTCCATCCATGGTCAAACTTAGATAAATAGTTTTTTAAATGCAATATAAAAAATCATTTATTGTTGGAAAGACCTTCATCCTGAATGCTGGAAAAAGCGTATTGAAGTGAATGCAGGGCTATTGCATACATAAATGTTACAAATCAAATGTAAAGACCTTTTCCTGCTAGCACTGTCATATCACAAAAAATGGTCGGAAGAAATTCCGACCATCGTTGGCTTTTAGCTTTTTTTTAGAAATAGTCACCGTCAGCATTGACCGGCGACCGTTGACTTATTTAAATAACTTAAAGATATCGTTTCCAAATATAAAGACCATCAAGGCCAAAAGAATGAAGAAACCGACCATTTGTGCTTTTTCTAGGAATTTTTCACTCAATGGCTTGCCTTGAATCATCTCAACCAACAAGAACAACACGTGACCGCCATCCAAAGCTGGAATAGGCAATAGGTTCATAAATGCCAATGCCATAGACAACATCCCTACTAAGGACCAAAAACGGATCCAGTCCACTTCCGTGCCAAACAGAGTTGCAATGCCAATAGGGCCAGATAATGCTTTATCAGCACGCACTTCGCCTTTGAAAATTTTACCAAATCCCTTAGCGTTATCGGTAATCACTGTAAACGCTTTCTTTGCACCGATCGGAAACGCCTCCATCAAGGTATATTGCGTTGTAAACGATTTGATGGAATAATCACGATTGATCCCTATTCCCAGCATGGCATCTGCAGGAACAATTCCTTGCAAGGAAACTTCAGCCCCTTTGCGTAAAACTTTAATCGCAACCGTTTTATTGCTATTCGCTTTTATTTGCGCCTTAAATTGATCGAAGAAAGGAACCTGTGTCTCGTTTACGGCAATAATGCTATCGCCTTTCACAAACCCCATTTTACTTGCCACCGAACCGGGAGCTACTTCAGCAACACTGGTCGTTTTAACCCGTGGCTCGATAAACTTCTCTCCTTTTTTGTCGGAAAGCGTGTTTAATAAATCAGCGGGGACTTTGACTTCTGCTGTAGCTCCATCACGCTCAACTGTAAGTGCAACTCCCCCCATCAATACTTTAGAACTGATCAGCTCCGAGTAATTTTCGATACGGTGACCGTCTATTGCAATCACTTTATCGCCAGCTTTCAAACCAATAGATTCACCAATGGACCCAGGTACAATACCGTTTACCAGCTGATCCATTTTAATGTCTGTATTGCCCATTTTAAAAGTCAGCATCCAAAAAACAACAACACCGACGACAATATTGACAATAATACCGCCTAACATGACGATTAAACGTTGCCAAGCTGGTTTTGATCTAAATTCCCAAGGTTGTGGCTCCCCCTTCAATTGCTCCGTATCCATCGATTCATCGATCATACCCGCAATCTTGACATAACCGCCTAAAGGCAACCAGCCAATACCATATTCACATCCTTTATAATTGAATTTAAATAATTTCACTCCCCAAGCATCAAAGAACAGATAAAACTTTTCCACCTTGATACCAAATGCACGTGCTGCTAAGAAATGTCCTAACTCATGTAGAACAATTAAAATTGACAAGCCTAAAATCACTTGTCCGACCATAATTAAAACACCCATGTATGCTTTTTAAAATTTAATCTTTGATTATTTCCTTTGTTATTAACCTTGCGACACGATCCGTCTCCAGATAATCATCCAGCGTCGGTGTCGCAATGAATTCTACTTTATCTAATGTCTGTTCAATAATATCACTCATCTCCAAAAAACCAACTTGATCTTTCAGAAAGGCATCCACAACCACTTCATTGGCCGCATTTAATACACAGCTTCTATTTCCGCCGGTACGAAGGCTTTCATAAGCCAATGCCAAATTCCGAAAAGTTTCCATGTCTGCTTTTTCAAAACTGAGCGTCGGATAGTCCATGAAATTAAATCGTTCAAAACTGTTTTCAAAACGTGCCGGATAGGTCAGTGCATACTGGATCGGCAATTTCATATCAGGAATCCCCATTTGGGCCTTCATGGAACCATCCTGAAACTGAACTAACGAATGTACAATAGATTGAGGATGTACAATCACATCCACCTGATTTATGGACAGATTGAAGAGCCATTTTGCTTCAATCACTTCTAGCCCTTTATTCATCAGGGATGCCGAGTCAATCGTAATTTTGGCGCCCATCGACCAATTGGGATGCTTCAAGGCTTGGGCCTTCGTAACCTGTAGGAGATCGGCACGTTTTTTCCCACGAAAAGGACCGCCGGAGGCCGTCACATATATTTTCTCAATTGGATTATGCTCCTCACCGGTCAAACACTGAAAGATCGCCGAATGCTCTGAATCCACAGGAAGCATGCGTACACCATATTCTTTCACTAAGGCCATTATCAGCTCACCAGCGACAACAAGTGTCTCCTTATTGGCCAGTGCAATATCTTTTTTCGATTGAATCGCTTTAACAGTAGGTTTTAATCCCGCAGATCCAACAATTGCATTCAAAACGATATCAACTTCTTCCAACTGCACCACTTCAACCAATCCGGCTTCACCCAAAAGAACAGCGATATCATATCCTTTTAAAGCATCCTGTACCTGATTATAGTGTAGGGAATCTGTTACCACCACTGCTTTGGGCTTAAACTCCAAGGCCTGTTGGATCAACAGTGTGACATTGCTGCCACAAGTCAGAACAATTGCTTCAAATGTATTAGGAAAGGCTCTTATCACATCCAAGGCTTGTGTGCCTATACTTCCCGTTGCCCCTAAAATGGCAATTCCTTTTTTACTCAAAACCTTTGCTATTAATTAAAATATATTATTTAAAATCTTTGGGTCTTCTCCCCCATGGTAATCCGCCATCATGGATCGGTAAGCGACCGAAACAACAATACTAGCCAGAGGTACCACCAAAAACGAGCTCACGAGGTTCAAAATAATAAAAATTATGTAATATTCTAAATAATTAAAATACATCTGTAGTAACTGGAAAAAAGCAAATACAGCCAAAATCAATAATAGTTTGAATACATTGCCTTTTGTCAATGCAAAACTGAAGCGTAATGACCGTAATGTCCCCGCGTGTTTATCAATAATGAAAAACGGATAAAATGCCACTCGAATAATCAGGATGAACGTCAATATGGCCGCAACAAAGACAACAAACATCGTAAAGTTGCTCATCAGCTCCATCCGATTGTCACCATTTTCAAATAGGTAAAGGAATGGTAAAGAGACGGCCCCCAATAGCATCAGAAGTGCTATAGAAAGCACCATAATACTCAACATAGCGCCAAAAAAGTATGCAAGCTCTTTCGTACTCGGGATACATTGGACGAGTTTCTTCTCCTGGTTACCATCAATCAGACTTAAAATATACTTAAACAAAGTCATGTTCAATCCAAAATACATCACCATGAAAAAAAATGCCATAAAGCCACTCAACACCACATTGAAATCACTGATGGTGGTCGCGAGATAATTAGACAGTCCGGAGGTTACAAATAGTAAAAAACAAAGCCCCGCCACTGAAAAATAATGCCTTTTCAGCAACTCCAATGACTTATTAAAAACCTCGTTAACGGCAAAAGTACTTTCCTTTAGGAATTGAATCATTTTTTCTTTGAATAAACTTCTACAAAGATGCCATATTTTTTAATTTTCAACAATTTACACACCTAGAAAAATCACTTTTTTTATCATTTTTAACATAAAAAGAACGGTTATGGAAAATCTGTTATCCCAGATAGATGAAAACAGGCTAAAAATAAAAATCCCCTATCCGAATGGATAAGGGATTTTCTATTTTGACCTTAACTCTTCCTATTTAAATTCTTTGGGAAGCGGCTTCTCCAATAAGTATTGGTAGTAGAAACGCGCACGCTCATTAAAATCATATTTACTTTTCGAACGGTCAAATCCATGACGGCTTCCCGGATAGATCATCAATTCAAAAGGGACGCTTCGATCCGTTAATTTATCGACAAGTTGGGTTGTATTCTGCAAATGAACATTGTCATCCATATCGCCATGCATAATGCGCAACACGCCTTTATAATTATTGGCATAGGTCAACACAGAACCAGCTTTATATCCGTCTGGATTGTCTTGAGGCGTGTCCATCCATCTTTCCGTGTAATGGCTATCATACAGATCCCATGAGGTAACCGGTGCGCCAGCAATACCAAAATCAAATACATCTGCCGCCTTCGTCATCGCCAAACACGTCATATAGCCACCATAGCTATGCCCTGTAATAAGTACTTTGTTTTTAGCGACCCAAGGTTGCGATTTTAACCATTTAACAATTGTCGAATAATCAATAATTTCCCAGTGACCAAGATTGCGGTGCATATAAGCAACACCTTGTTTACCAAAATGACCAGATGCCCGGTGATCTGCAGAGACTTGAATAATTCCTTCATTGGCCCAGTACTGATTGGCCGTTCCTTTCCAGGTATCTTTTACCGTTCCCGCGTCAGGCCCACCGTAAATACTGAAAACAACCGGGTACACTTTTGATTTATCAAAATTTGTCGGATAAGTGATGGTCAATGGAAGATCGAACAGTCCGTCATCTGATTTAAGATGTAAGTATTCGGTTTTACCGTAGGTATACGAGGTAAAATCAGCAGCTTTACTATCCGCTAGCTGACGTACGACCTTACCTTGATTATCCAACAAAGCGAACCGATCGGGTGTACTCACATTGGAGTATTTGGTAATAAAATACTTGCCGTCAGGCGACACATTCACATCGTGCGAGTATTCACCGAACGTCAGACGTTTTAAGTTTTTACCTGAATAATCCACGCGGTACAAATCAAAACGCGCTGAGTTTTCTTTACGTGCGGTAAAATAGATCACCTTATTTTTTTCATCAATCCGTTTTAATTCCGTTACCTGCCATTCGCCGGAAGTAATTGGATTGACCAATGTTCCATCCAATTTATAGAGGTAATAATGCGCCCAGCCTGTCTTATCCGATTTTAGGATATAATATTTGTTGTCCGCCAGATATGTGATACGCTCATCGTGATCCAAATTGATCCATGAAGCCTGACGCTCATCGTAGATTTCTTTTTTCGAACCTGAATTCGGATCCACTTGATAAAACTTCAAATTGTTCTGATCCCTGTTCATCCACTGTACCATCACATTTTTACTATCAAAGGCCCAATAAGGCTGGCCAAAATACTGATCGTCTTTCTCGTTGAAATCAGCCCAGGTAACGTTGCCCCCTTCGAGGTGAACGATTCCTACCTTCACTTCCGGATTTGGGTCACCGGCTTTGGGATATCTTGTCTCCTCCAGGTAACCATGCTGGCCTTTGGACGAATAAATCGGAAACATCGGAACCTTGGTATCATCGAAACTCATAAAAGCGATCTTACGGCTGTCCGGAGACCACCAAAAAGCTTTATATTTTGTTGGGCGCCCAAGAATTTCTTCGTAATATACCCAGGATGACCAACCATTGTAGATCACATCAGTACCATCCTTTGTACATTGCATTTCTTTTCCTGAAGTCACGTCCACGCTATACAGATTGCTTTTACGCGTAAAGGCTACATATTTACCATCCGGTGATAAGGTTGGATTCTGTTCAGCAACATCAGGAGAGTTGGTCAGCCTCTTTGCTACACCATCGGTACCTTTCAGGAAGATATCATTGTTCTCGACATAAACAACCGTCCCTTCTTTAGCGGGAACTGTATAAATGCTTCTGTGACCTGACTTAATGTTAACCTGATATAAACGACCATCATTTACATCATTTTCCAGATAAGCTGTCCCGTCTGCCCAGCCAGGATACTGATTGGTACGAACTGTCAACGATGACTTTTGCCCCCAGGACTGTGCAAAATCCAATTTCTTTTGTGCGAAACCAACCTCGTGCACAAAAAAAACGATAGACGCACCTAAGAGTACTCTTGATACCGTATTCATTAATTTTTGGATATGTTTATTAATTATTTTGGCTAAGATAAAGAATTGTGACAAATAACGACGATTTTGCCTGTAACAAGCTTAATTCACATATCGCGTACCATATGATTTAGCAAGGGCTCGATTAAACCAGATGATTCCTTACTAAGGATGTTGCTCGAAAAGTGCAAGCTGTATGCCTTCCTTTGGAAAATCAGCTTCTTCCACAAAATTTGATATCGAAACACCCAACAACCTCACTTTGTTCACCAGCTCAACCTTGCTCAACAAACTATGGGCGGTGGCGTAAATTTTGTCTTCCGAATCAAAACTATTTTCTAGGGTGATACTTCGTGTCAACTGAACAAAATCGGCATATTTAATTTTTAAGTTTAAGGTTCGCCCAGATATTTCCTTTTTCCCAATACGTGTCCACAACTGTTTGCAGAGCCGTTGCAAAATGGTATTTAATTCTTCAAAAACTTCTACATCCTCACCAAAAGTATCCTCAATCCCGACCGATTTGCTGCTACGATTGGGAACAACAGGACGGTCGTCTATCCCGCGTACGATACGGTAAAAAAAATGCCCCGTCTTTCCAAACCAACGTACGAGATCCTCTTCACGCTGTTTTTTTAAATCAAGCCCAGTAAACAGTCCCAGTTCATGCATTTTTTTTGCTGTCACCTTACCTACGCCAAAAAACTTGTCCACGGGCAATGACTCCATAAACTTGACAATTTTAGAAGGACCTATAAATGTTAAGCCGTTGGGTTTGTCCATATCCGAAGCAATCTTTGCAACAAATTTATTCACGGAAACGCCGGCCGAGACGGTCAGATTCAGTTCTTCTTTGATTGCTTCTTTAATGGCTTTGGCGATATCAATAGCCGAACCAATGCCCTGCTTGTCTACAGTTACATCCAAAAAAGCTTCATCGAGGGAAAGCGGTTCAATTAAGTCCGTATAACGGAGAAAGATCTCCCGGATTTGATATGAAACCTGACGATACACGTCAAAACGAGGATAGGTAAAGATAATATGGGGGCACAACTGAAGAGCCTTTCGGGAGCTCATCGCAGATTTGACGCCAAATTTTCGTGCTTCGTAACTGGCCGTCGCAACTACTCCTCTCCCATCCGGAGAACCACCTACTGCAATCGCTTTCCCCCGATATTCGGGAAAATCACGCTGATCTACAGATGCATAAAAGGCATCCATATCCAAATGAATAATCTTGCGATGTACCTGTTCGGGATCCATGATCCAAATTTACAAAAATTAGCATTACAGACTAAGAAAACCGAAAAATAACTAATAGAATTAGCAACTATAGCAAAGCCCGCAAACGGTAGGCTCGGGAGTCTCTTACTCCAATCACGCTCGGCAACTTTCTAGGCTACATCTAAACCATTCGTTATTATGCCGTTAATTTTTTATCTTTAGGTGAAACTATAGGTTAGGCGAAAAAGCATCCAGTCCTGATAGTCTCATAAACCACAGTAAAAAGACTTAAAAATAGCACATTATGGAAAATATGCCTGAACAAAAACCGAAAAAATCCGGATTTAAGAAGTTCTTACTTCTGCTGATCCTTTTTCTACTTGTGGGGGGTGGATCCTACGTTTACTGGAAGTATTACTATGTATTCGGTGAAGGCGTAAAATCTGGTTATCTTAATTATGCTGTAAAAAAGGGCAATATTTTCAAGACATACGAAGGTAAACTCATCCAGGAGGGGTTTGGAAGTATCAAAACGGGTGGTATCGCCAGCAACCAATTTGAATTTTCTATTGAAGATGATTCTATATTCCGTCAATTGGAGCTCAATAGTGGAAAGTACTTCGATCTGCGCTACAAAGAATATCATGGCGTTCTTCCCTGGCGTGGAAACACGGTTTATATTGTTGACAAAGTTGTCAATATGAAATAGAAATTTACGTTCCCGATTGAAAACTTTTCGACACAGCCTGCTTATGCAGAAAGCACATCACGCACGATCAATTTTTCGTTAAAAAAACTTTTTAAAATGGTCCCGTCACCGTGTAGTGTCCAAACTTCCTGGGGATTTACCATCTTAATGTAGTGAAGAATGTCATTCCAGTCCACATGATCTGAAATATACAATTCGATATCATTCTGTGCCTGTAAACGTTTCCAGCCTGAAGCAAATGCACGTAATACTTTGGTCGCCCTAAAATAACTATTAAAAGTCATCGGCGGTACCAAATAAACTTTATTCTGTTCGCCCTGTTTCATTTCTTTTCTGTTGTAGGGCTCATAGTCTAATTTCTTCAGCCCGTGCTGGTCGTAAAGGCGATGGTAGGGCAATATTCCACTATGCACAAGCACTTTTCGCTCCGGACAATATCTGTTGATCAAATCAGTAATCCGCTGCGCCTTGCCCAACACATAAGTACCTAATAAAATATTACTGGCATGTCCGTCGAGTTTTTTTATCTCCTCCGCAGGATCTGGGTGTATAATATCCGGATTTGCAAATGTGCTTTCTGTAATAAGGACATCGGCTTGCCGCACTTCGATCGGCTCGCAAGTCTCATCAGCTTGCAATTTGTAATCGCCCGTGTATAGGTAGCGCACTCCCCGGTATTCCATCAGAATTTGTGCCGAACCCAATATGTGACCTGCTGGTAAAAATGTGATTTCGACCGCACCCATTTTAAACGGACTATTGAACAATTTAACCTGATATGAATCTTTGCGGTTTTGTTTATAGCGATAAGTCATAAACAGTGAAGTTGCCTGCGTTGTATACACATAATCGTGTCCCGAACTGGCATGATCGCCATGGGCATGAGATACGACATTGTGCATGACGGGATTGCTCGCATCAATAAAAAAATCACCATAACGGCAATAATAACCTTCTGGTTTTCTGACTAAGAAGTCAGCTAATATGATCGACATAGTTTTATTTTAGAAATTTTTGATGTAAAGTCCACACTTGCGGCAATAGCGGAGTGGTTCCATCATTAATGATGACGAAGTCTGCCAGTTTTAATTTTTCTTCATCAGTTAGTTGCTTATTTATTCGCTCCATGACCTGTTCTTCAGTGATGCCATCACGCTCCATAACACGTTTAACACGTATGTGTAAAGGCGCAGTAACCAGGATGGTATAATCAAGATCCTTGTAAGAGCCACTTTCAAAAAGCAAAGCAGCCTCCTTGAGTGAATAACGGGATTTTTGTTGTTCGGCCCAGTCTTTGGCCGCCTGGATAACGATGGGGTGTACAATGCCATTTACAAGTTCGAGCTTCGCCTTGTCGCTGAATATCTGTTCGGCCAAAAAAGCCCGATCTAATTTCCCATCCTTATAGGTCTCTTTACCGAACTCCGCAATCAAGCGTTCTTTGATCCGTAAATCGGTATTCATCAATTCCTTCGCCTCATCATCTGCATTATAAACAGGTACAGCCATGGCTTTAAAAAGCTGACAGATAAATGTTTTACCGGATCCAATTCCGCCTGTTATTCCAATCTTCATGAAAATAGTGTTATTTACGTACAAAAAAGTCCACGTTTTGAGGTACAACGCTGATTACCTTACAAAAGTCAGGTACTTTGGTCAGCAAAACAGGCAAATATTGCACCCCGTTTTTCTCCCAGTCAGCCAGATCTACCACAGCTTCAAAATCTCGCGATGTATAGTTATTATAATCCTTAACGGACATCAGTACGGTGACGACCACTTTGCTTGGATTAAGCCTAACAGAACTATAGCGCTGGCCATTTTCAACCTTCACGGGTAATTCAATCACTTTCTCGGTTAACTCCCCTACAGGCATCAGAACCTCGACCGAAGTCGGATAAACATTGATATTCGCTTTTTGGTTACGTGCCAGGTTTGCCACGGTTCGAACATCGGTCTCCACTTCCTTCCCGCGAACGGTATCGGTCTCCCAATACTCAATCGCCGAAACATCCTCATAGGGCCCTGTAATCGTCACATAAGCCGGGGTAATCTTGGTATCAGCAATAAAACCATACCCACGCTTAAAGCCAATATTGGATAAAGGTTTGACGGGCACTTTGCGCTGCGTCTGTTTGGAAAAATCGAAAAACAAGGTATCTGGGCTGACCGAGACTACCCGTTGTTCATGTGGAAACTGCCGGTTGATAAAGCCCAATTGATTGGAAAAAACAATCCAATCTTTGGTTTTTAAAGAGCTTAGGTCAACCTGCACCTTTGGGGTTTCCAAAGCAGCTTTGGAAAATAGGAATTGCCATCCCGTCATCTCCAATTTCACCTTTACCGTATCGGATTGCTGTGGGTGAAATGCGCGTTTCTCGGGAAGATTGACATATTCAATTGCTGCCTTAACGGACACAGTATATTGATTGGAAATCGAAAACAATAACCAAGCTAACAACGAAATTCCAACACAACGCACGAAGACATTAATCTTACGCCGTTGGGTCTTATTTATTCGAACTGCATTCGCCATGACACAAACTTAATCAATTTGCGCAAAAATTAGCGTTCTTATCTGCATTTCATCACAAAGACGCCAATATTTCCATTGCATTTTTCTCTTTTGTGGCAAGGGTTTTGAAAATTGCTGATGCCTGTTGGACAGCATCGAAACTGGCCGTCTCAGCAATTTGACTAAACAATTCCGACAGGGATGTCCACAATAATGCAATCTGTACAAACTCATGATGAACCACCGCGAGTTGTTCTATTCCGAGGAGATCGTAACTTTCCTTGATAAAGTCGCGATACAGATTTCGAAACAAAGCACCCCCAGTGCCCGCTTTTTCCATTAGACTTGCAGCCATCTTAAACTCGCTTTCAATAGCTTGACTTGTCTTGAACCAATTCAACACTTCTTCACTGGTCTTCAAAATTCCTTTATATGAAATATTGTTGATAGGTGGTGCAAGATATTGCTTTGCATTATTGACCATTGCGGCAATCAGCACTTCTTTCAGGTCAACGTTCTCCATATTACCTGCTATGGTATAATACAAATTTTTGGACGACATAGGCCTTTTCTCTGCCCGCGCTATAGCTAAACTCGCAAGCGACGTCTTCACACTACCGCCTTGCTGCCTCGTATCCACCAAATAGGCGTGCTCATCGTCATAGCCATATATAGCGACATAATGTCCCGCAAAATGAAATGGCTTAGTAAAATATTCCAGGTAATAGGCATCGAGTTTTAATCCCACAGGTTGCCCCTCATCCAAGAGCTGTCGTACAGCCTGCCAGGCTTTTACTTTTGAAGAGGTTTCATGAACATTGAGTTCGAGACCGAGATTTTTGCAGATATGCTGCGTCAGGAGATCCGTTTTTATTCGTCCGCCCAAAAATGGAAAGTCCATGGTTTTCATTTTCCAATAGATAAAACTAAGTCCCTCCCCTAATCCAAAAAGCATCGGTTCAGAAAGTTCAATGCCAATATGCTTCAATAAAGTACCTGTTGCGGTGGTTTCACAATGTAGCCCGTCAAACGGTTTAAGATTTTCCATAGCATTCTTTTTTACAAAATTAGAAGCTCGATTGACAGCTTGGTGTCAGCAGGAAAAGAGCGTCTAATAAATACTTCTTGCGACACACTTTTTTGTTACAGAGTGTAGTCCCTTCCCTATTGTCTCATTTAATTTTTTAGCTGCAACAAAAGAATATCAGTTGGTAACCAACTTATCACTTTTTACAGTGATTGTTCAGTGATCGTTCAGTGATTGTTCAGTGATTGTTCAGTGCAGACTGAATAAACAATGACTGATTACTGTCTAAACATAGACTAAAAATTGTGTTTAGGGATTACCTGGTATTAGCATGTTTCCTTTTTAATGCTTATCTTAATTATCTATAAGCTAATCAATACATTATGGCAATCATCAAAAATGGCGTTAATGGGACTGTTTCCGAGAAAGCAGGCTCTGTTGTATTTGTGTCGACTAAAACAGGAAATTATGTACGCTCTCTCCCTCGCGTTAAAAAACGAGAGCCCACACCTGAACAGCTGCTGAGTAGAACACGCTTCAAAACTATGAGGTCGCATATAAGCATGTTAAACCCGATCATCAATATAGGCTACAAGGCATACAGTTATCCGAAACGGGCCTATGATGTCGCAATGTCTTATAATTTAAACCATGCGCTTATTCAGGAAGAGAACGGTTTTGTGGTGGACTGGCAAAAATTTATGATTGCCAAAGGAAGTCCCAATCCCATCACTTCCTACACGATGGATTTCGATCAAGAAAACCAGGTGTTTCTGGTTACCTGGGAATACGACCCCTATCTGGAGAAGAAATTTGACATGGGAACTTATGATTCGTTCTTATTCCTGTATAATGCAACGTATAATGGGGCTGAATATCCATTTTTGACGAATGAGGCGAAAAATAGCTTAATAACGGGCAGACAAAACATTGATATACCGAAACATAAAAAGCAAGTGACCTATGAAGTGTATATCTTTTTTGTAGAGAGCTATGGCGGAGGTAATACAGACAGTATGCACTTAGGTAAGATAAAGATTTGACCGGTACATAAAAAAAGCCAGTTTTCCACGAAAACTGGCTTTCATTTCTTTCCCAAAAAAGCTTAAGAAGCGCTCTTCTCCGTGTTGTTAGCAGCTTTAGAAGCATCTAAAGCAATGGCTGATTTGTCAAAACGGATTTTTACACCTGAACCTACATCAACTAAGAAAGTCGTGTCTGATACTTCTACAATGCGTCCGTGAATACCAGCTGTAGTTACCACCTTTGAATTTACACCAAGTTCTTCAATATATTTCTTGTGATCTTTTTGCTTCTTCATCTGCGGTCTGATCATGAAGAAATAAAATACCACGATAATCAAAACCATTGGTAAAAAACTCATCATGTTGCCACCCGCTGCTTGTAATAATACTGTGTTCATCTTCTATTATATCGTTTAATAATGTGTTATTTTGCTAATACTTCGCCCTTTAGCTGCACTGTTGTTAAGCCATTGGAAGCATTCGATTGAATCGTAATGATCTTCTGCTGTTTACCAACTTGTCCCTCACTATTGAAAGTTACATGGATCTCAGATTTTCCACCTGGCAAAATAGGGCTTTTCGAAAACTCAGGTTGTGTACAACCACATGAAGCAGTCACTTTCGAGATAATAACAGGTGCATCACCCGAATTTTTCAGCACAAAGGTATGCTTTACCTGTGCACCTTCCTTTACCTGACCGAAGTCAAATGCAGACTCTTCAAATTCTACTTTTCCTAATTGTGCTGCCGCCTTAGAAAGGCTATCCGCAGCTGCTGTTTCAGTCGCTGTCTTGCTTCCTTCATCTTTTCCTTTTTGTGCATTTCCACAAGAAAATAAAAGTACTGCCGACAAAGCTAAAACCGAATATTTGCCAAAGTTTTTCATTCGTATAAATTATTTATGCGTTTGGTTTTAATCTCTTAAACCACGACCTGCCTTCTGGATTCTTCCTTGTTGATTCAGATCGTTTAATATTTTATCCAAGATACCATTGATAAATGTATTACTTTTCAATGTACTGAATACCTTAGAAATTTCAATATACTCATTTATTGTCACTTTCACAGGAATAGATGGAAAATTAACCAACTCACATATGGCCATACGCATCAATAAAGTATCCATTAGCGCAATACGGTCTGACTCCCAATTCTTCGTTTTCTCCGAGATAAGCTTTTGATATTCATTTGTATTGCGAATAGTTTTACCTAGCAATGCAATGACGTAGTCGCTATCATCATTCCAGTTTTGCGTAATCTCTGCCAGTTTATTTTTACGTGGATCTTCTGAACTAAAATTCTTAAAAGTCTTCGCAATCAACGCTTGCAATACTTCTTTATCGACAGGCCAGTTGATGAATTTCTCCTCAAAAACCTGCTCAATAACCGGCGATTTCAAGATGATCTTTTTAAAGATATGCTTGATGATATCCTTTTCCGTACCGATCGAACGATCCTCTTGTTGCAAGTACTCCAAATAAGCCTCGGAATCCTTTAATTGCAAAAATACCGTACGAACGATCTCCGGATCGAAACTCCAAGAAATTTTATACTTTTTGACACCTTCTCCATATTGTGGATTTTGTCTCAATGACTCAATAAAAGTGTTAGTACTTAACTTGGTCGTTAAAGACAAGTCTTTTTCAGTTGGTAAAAACTTATTAGCTCTACCCTCTGCATCTATTAAGACATAATCAGATACTTCATCTAATAGATTCAGTGTCCACATATACATCTCATAGACTTCATCCACATTTTTTAATAGTGCTTTTTCAAATGTTTTGATGTCTTTATCTTCTGAAAGACTGTACGCATAAAGCGTTTGCACTACTTTTACCCTCAGGTGTCTCCTGTTTAACATAGTAATTTAAAGAACGATTTTTTTATAAAATAATAAGTAAGAACGATTTTGGGATGAAGACTACCGCTTGATTTTTTTAATATCTTGGATACGCTTCTCCGCAATGCGATTAGCCGCTTCAAAAGTAGAAATATTCTCTTCTTTTGATTTTTTCAAGACGTCTCTAGTCGCATTATAAATATTTTTGATCACAAATTCAGTGTGATCTACGCCGTAATTTTGAATTTCTGAATAGCAGCCGATTAATGCACCGGCGTTGATCAAATAGTCAGGTGCGTATAATATACCTCTTTCATGCAGAATAGAACTTGTAACAAGTTCATCTTTCAATTGATTATTGGCAGAACCAGCAATAATTTTGCATTGCATTTTCTGTGCGGATTCCGGATTTACCGTACCACCTAACGCACAAGGAGAATATACATCAAATTCGTGATCGAATACTTCATTGTAAGGTATTGGCTCAGCTTTGTACTTAGCCGCCACTTTCAGCATTTTTTCTTCCGTAATATCGCTGACATATACACGTGCATTCTCTTCACGTAACATCGCGATCAAACGTTCGCCAACACCACCTACTCCATGTACAATAACTTTTTTACCAGCAACATTTTCCGATCCGTATAATTCCTTTAAACAGGCTTTTATACCAAAATAAACACCTTGTGCAGCAAAAATGGAAGGATCACCGACACCGCTACCATGAATAGCCTTTGGTAGACCAGCAACGTGGTCAGTCTCGGTATAAATATGTTCTAAATCACGTTGTGTCGTACCTACGTCTAGTGAAGCAATGAAATTACCATTCAATCCTTCAATAAACTGGCCCAAACGGCGCAATAAAACCTCAGATTTGTCCAAACGGCTATTACCAATAATAACAGCACTTCCCCCGCCTAAATTCAATCCAGTGATGGCAGATTTATACGTAATGGCCTTGGATAAACGTAAAGCATCCTCAATAGCTTCTTCTGTACTTTCGTATGGTAACATACGAACTCCTCCTATCGCAGGCCCCAAGGTTGTATCATGGATCGCAACGATAGCTTTCAAGCCCACTAATTCATCATTACAGAAAAATAAGTTTTGATGGCCAGACTGGCTCATCAATTCAAAAATAGAATTTTGAGATGTTGACATAAAATGTACTACTCTAATTTGTTTTAATTTTTTAAGGTACTTGATGCAAAAGTAGGAAAATTATTCGTTGTGCATAACAACTTTTTTTATCCAAGACTTAACATTTGATTTCCGAATGACAGTAAATTCGCTTAAATCGTAAAGCATTTTGATGAATTAGTCCTACTTTTGTATTCGTAATATGAAGGATCTCGCCTACTTAAATAAGTACTTTTATAAATACCGCTGGAAACTGATTCCAGGGGTTATTTTCGTTATCATATCCAACTATTTTGGGGTATTGCCTGCAAAGGTAATTCGCGAAGCATTTGATTTGGTACAAGAAAACATCTATCTATACCGTCTATTTGATGGTTTCGACAGACAGGAACTCATCTATCAGGTATTTGGCACCAGCCTCCTATTTTTTGGTTTCGTCGTGCTCCTACTTTCGCTGCTGCGGGGCATATTTTTATTCTTTATGCGTCAGACGATCATTTTAACCTCGCGTTATATTGAATACGACCTCAAAAATGAGATCTATAATCATTACCAGGATTTAAACTTTGGTTTCTTTCGGAAAAACAACACCGGAGATCTCATGAGCCGCGCGACTGAAGACGTCAATCAGGTGCGTAACTACCTAGGACCTGCCATCATGTATGCGATCAATACCGTAGTTTTATCGATCATGGTCATCTATGCGATGTATAGCGTCAACGGAAGATTGGCCACTTATGCATTGGCGCCAATCCCGGTCCTATCGGTTATTATTTTATTTGTTAATAAAATCATTAACAAGCGTAGCTTAAAAATACAGAAACAACTGGCGAAACTTTCTTCCTTTGTCCAGGAGACTTTTGCTGGCATCCGAGTCATCAAAACCTACACCAGAGAACAAAATAAAATGCAGGAATTTGAGAAGGAAAGTACCATTTATCGGAACACGGCTCTTGATCTCGTCAAAGTACAGGCTGTTTTCTTCCCGCTTATTCTATTGCTTATTGGACTCAGTACAGTCATTACCATTTATATTGGTGGAATCGAAGTTGCCAAAGGAACAGTGACTGCCGGAAATATCGCCGAGTTTATCATCTATGTCAACCAGTTGACTTTCCCTGCCATGTCTTTGGCTTGGGTCACGTCATTGGTGCAACGTGCTGCCGCGTCACAAAAACGGATTAACGAATTCCTTCAAACCGAATCTCCTATCGTTAACGGCACAGCTGCCAAGGAACTGGAGGGCGAAATCAAGGTTAATGGGATCTCGTTTACTTATCCGGAAACCGGCATTCAGGCGATAAAAAATATATCGTTCCAAATCCCGATCGGCAAAACACTTGCTATTATCGGAAAAACAGGATCTGGAAAATCTACGCTGGCCAACTTACTACTTCGGATGTATGATATCGACAAAGGAAGTATTCATTATGATGGTCTTGAAATTAAAAACCTTGATTTCAAAAGCTTACGCCAACAGGTCGGATTCGTCCCACAAGATGTTTTCCTATTTTCGGATACCATTGCCAATAATATAGGCTTTGGTTTAGACCACTTTACACAGGAACAAGTGGAACAGGCTGCCAAAGATGCCGCTGTATACGACAATATTATCGCTTTTGAAGATGGATTTGAAACCGCTGTTGGAGAACGTGGTATTACCCTCTCCGGGGGGCAAAAGCAACGGGTATCCATCGCACGCGCTTTAATTAAGGAACCCAAAGTATTGATTTTTGATGACTGTCTTTCAGCCGTGGATACAAAAACGGAAGAAACCATTCTCCGTTCACTAAGCCGCATCATGAAAGGCAAGACCTGTATTTTTATTGCCCATCGCATCTCGACGATCAAGAATGCAGATCATATATTGGTGATGGATCAAGGAGAAATTGTAGAACAGGGTACACATGCTGAATTGATGGATAAAAGAGGTGAATATTTTGAACTCCATGAAAAGCAATTACTGGAAAGTGTGGAAGGATAAATAAAATATCCCTGAATTCAGCTAAAGGATCCAAGGGATATCTCTCCTAAATTTGTCTTAAATATTTAAGTCAAACATTTTACATTAAAGGATCATGGAGAGAACCCCTATTCAAAAGGCTACGTCAAACGACGGAAAAACAATTGCTATTATTTCTTACTTAACCATCATCGGCCTTGTTGCAGCCATCATTATGAACAACAAGGAAAAGACTGCTTTAGCGCAGTTCCATATCCGACAAAGTATAGGTATCTCCTTGACAGGAATGGCCTTGGGGCTGTTACGTTTTGTTCCAGGTATTGGCGGAATTGCCCTTAGTATTGTTGGATTGCTCCTACTCATTGCTCTTATATTGGGATTAATGTCTGCATTTGCCGGAGAGCGAAAGCCACTCCCTTTCATCGGTGAAAAATACCAGGAATGGTTTAATATGATATAATAGGCCTATAAATAACATGGAGCACCTCCCCATCAAAGATGCTCCATGTTTTAATTTTTTCTGAAATCCCTGTTTTTAATTGACCAAAGGCATCTTTAACGAGCTTTCACATCCGGCAGCGCTTTCTCCTCTTTAAAAAATACGGCAAATAACACAAGACAAAAACCAGAAATACCTGCAGGAATAAACCAAAGATATTCCCAAAATTGAGCAGCATAAGCTGTTTTTAGATAATCTGAAACTGCACCGGCAACCCAAAATCCGATTAACATCCCTACACCATACATCGCAATGGTAATAAGCCCCTGTGCAGAAGCTTTGTATTTTTCGCCGGCAATTCTATCGGTATAAATCTGGCCGACTACAAACATAAAATCATAGCAGATGCCATGTAATAATATTCCGAGTAGCAATAAGAATGAACGTTCCTGTCCGTCGCCGTATGCAAAAAACAAATAACGGAGTGCCCAGGCTGCAATCCCCAATAAAATCATCTTTTTATACCCCAGGCGTCTAAAGAAAAATGGAATCAACAACAGGCAGATGGCTTCGGAAAATTGCCCCAATGCCATTTTTGCTGTGGGATTCGGTATTCCGGCGTTGACAAAAAATGGATTGGCATTTTGATAATAGAACGAAATAGGTATACAGATGACAATTGCTGTCACAAAAAAAATCAGAAAGCTCCGCTGTTTTAAAAGCTTCAGCGCATCCAAACCGATCGCCTTGCCAAAATCAAATTTTTCATCCCTGAGTTTCACCTGCGGCGGAGTTTTTGGGAGGGCTAGACTAAAGAATGCCAGTAACAACGAGCAGACCGCCCCCATAATAAAGGTGTTGTGCAGAGCACCTGCCTGTATCGATTCGGGCGCATCCCAACGGAACAAATAACTGATGACAAGTCCCGAACAGATCCAACCGATCGTTCCCCAAACACGTATCCCCGGAAAATACTTCTTCGCATCTTCTATATGCCGGAATGCTATTCCATTGGACAAGGATAACGAAGACATGTAAGCCATAAAGTAAACAAACACATAGGGATAAAAATGTGTTGCATCAGGTGCTTGAGACATCCCGTAAAGTAGTCCAGCTCCAATGAGATGCAAAGCTGAAAGCACCCGCTCGGCATTAAAGTATCTGTCGGCGACAAAACCCACAAAAAAAGGAGCAAATACAGCACCAAGGGATTGTGTCGCAAAAATATTCGCTACCTCCATTCCTGAGGCATTGAGCGATTTAATCAAGTATGTTCCCAAAGTGACAAACCAGGCCCCTTTGATAAAATACTCTAAAAACATCATCAGGGACAATTGCACGCGTAATACTGGTTTCATCTATTCAGTTGTGTTGGAGGTGTTTGTTTTGATTCGGGCAATGCATTTCGCATAAAATTAAGCCAGTTCTTGCTAGCAATCTTTTCAAGATCGGTCTTATCATACCCTCTTTTTGACAGGATACCAAATACTTTTTGGATATCAGCAATAGTTTCCAGATCATAAGGACACTGCTCTCGGCCAAATGCTCCATCTAAATCGCTCCCCACGCCAACATGATCAACATTTCCTGCCAATTGACAAATATGATCAATATTGTGGGCCATGATTTTCATGGAGCAATTGCTTGTTTTAGGGTCGGATACACCGCGGACCCAATTCGGTACCATCATCCAAGCATCGAGCGCTACACCGATCACTGCTTTTTTCGAAACAAGAGTCTTGATCATTTCGTCACTGAACTGCCTACTATGGTCGACAAACTTGCGACAATTATTATGGCTTGCCCAAATGGCACCGTTATAACGTCCAACAGCGTCCCAAAACGCATCATCATTGAGGTGTGTTGCGTCTAATATCATCCCCAATCGCTCCATTTCCCGCAACAATAGGACGCCCTGTTCATTAAGCTTGCCCGATGAGTCGGTTCCGTTGGCATATCGCCCCGGTCCGTAATGCGCTGGTCCGACAGCTCTCAAACCATAATTATAAGCTGTTTCAAGATAACTGATATCTACAATTGAATCGGCTCCTTCCAGACTCAGCAGATATCCGATTGGCTTATCTACATGATCGCTGCCATTCGACCAAAGTGCTATATGTTGATCCAGATCAGCCTTTGTACAAATCATTTTCATTTGCCCATCGGCTTCCATTGCCTTATACCACGCAAGCTGCCCTTGCGTCTGCGCCCAAGCCTGTTCTGGGGAGTACCAGCCTGGTAAAGAGCTTTCGGGTTTTACGAATCGAGCGATTTGTGTGGCAACAACCAAACCAATATGACCACGACGCAATTCGTCAAAAGTGACTGTTGCCTTAGCCCGATCGGGCTTGTCATCCATCCCCTTTTCCCTGCGGTTGAGTTCCGTAATTGGCAATCGAAGATCCCGATTCCATTCCATGGCATTCATACTCAAATCCAAATGTGCATCGACCAAAAATGGCATTTCAAATTCGTACATATCAACAATTTATCTTTTTATTTCGTGCATAAACAGTCCACGTTTGATCTGCATGCCGTTCATGGACTACTTGAAGTTCGCCATAACAGGCTACGGTAGGACAGATATGGCGTGGTACAGCATACAGCGCATCCCCTAAGTGGAACTGCGCACTATCTGTCACCTCAACAACCAGATGTTCTTCACTCTGCATTTTTATTTCACCTATACGTGGATCGAAAAACTTGACGCGAGGCTGCGGCGATTCGCATGCAACGGATTTATACCCTAGGTCCAAGCACAGGTGTTTGTGATCAACAATAGAAACGACACGCGTTAGAAGTACCGCGGCAAGCATAAAATCTTGTTCTGCATAATTTTCGGCATAGCCAAAATCCCAAAACACAAAGGTTCCTGGGCTGCATTCTACATCGCTGCGTTCGGCATGAAAAGGGAAACTCGGTGAACCGCCAATCACTTTAGTCAATGGTTTAGAGGTGGATGTCTGCGCCATCAGGTAGGCCGTTTCAAGTATACCGTATGCCTGTTGGCATTGTTTTTCGCGAAGCTGATAATCCTTATCATGAATATGACCATCGTAGCCATGCATACCGACCAACTGAATACCATTCAGGAGATTGATATCCATAACGAGACGCTCAATCCCGTCTAAAGCTATCCCTGTACGTCCCATTCCAATATTAACATCCAAATAAACAGCGCTTCGCAAACCTTTCGACAGACTCCGCGCTGAAATCTCCTCTGCTGCATCGACATGATCCACAAGACAGGCAAAATGTGTTTGGGGAAAGGCGCTCACCAGATTCAAGAAACGATCTATCTTTGGCCCTACGGGCTGGTACGCCAGCAAAACATCTTTTGCACCGATAACACCCAATAGTTCTGCTTCTGCAATGGTTGCACACTTAAACTTTGTAATCCCCCTATCCATCATCAGCTGGCATACTTCACGACACTTGTTCGTTTTGATATGCGGCCGCAATCGGTCCGCCCGCCCATGCACAATGTGTAAAGCGCGGTCTATGTTCTTGACAATGCGATCAGGGTAGACCAGCAAGGCCGGCGAATCGACTTGATCGACATTTTGTATGTGACACCAAGTTTCCATACTATTCGGTTTAATATAACTCAAATAATGCTTCGATTTCCACTGGAATATTATCGGGCAAAGAACCGAATCCTACTGCGCTACGTGTTCCAATACCATTCTCTTCTCCCCAAACTGCAGCAAATAGTTCACTACAACCGTTAATCACACCGGGGTGATAAAGAAAATCCGAGGTACAATTGACCATACCCAATACTTTGATTACACGTTTGATTTTGTTCAAGGAACCCAAGTTGGTTTTAATGGTCGACAGCATGGTCAAACCGACCTGACGCGCGGCAAGTTTACCTTCTTCGGGGCTGATATCACTTCCAATTCGACCTATAATCAATGTGGCATCATCTTGTACAGGACCATGACCGGAAAGATACAGGTACTTACCATCAATGACGTATGGTTTATAAACACCTTTTGGTGCCGGTGCTGGAGGTAATGTCAAACCTAATTTTTCGAATTGTTCGTCTGCGTTGTACATCTTTAACGATTTTAAAGTTTAAAATAATAGCTAATATAAAATTAATTGCAATAGTAAAACAGCAAGGAGTCCAACAATGGAAACAATCGCCTCCATGATCGACCAGGAAAATAACGTATCCTTTACGCTAAGGCCAAAGTATTCTTTAAAAAGCCAAAATCCGGCATCATTGACATGGGAGAACATCAGACTTCCGGCCCCTATCGCCAATACCATGAGATTGGGATCCGCTTCTCCCCCTGTAACAATAGGGAGCAGCACGCCAGCGGCTGTCAACGCGGCGACTGTGGCCGAGCCGACACAACCTCTGATAACAGCTGTAATTAACCAGGCCAACAGTAAAGGTGAAATGGAGAGCTGCTGTAAGGTGTTGGCCAAAAGGAGACTGACTCCACTGTCTTCCATCACTTGTTTAAAGATTCCCGAACCAGCAATAATCAACAGTATCATGGCAATATCTTTCACAGCAGACTCATAAATTGTCATCACATTGGCCATCGATCGGCCCAATTTCAATCCTAAGAAATAGGTTGCTGCACTGAGCGCGATAACCATAACAACAGTGGGGTTGCCGACAAACTTCACGCCCTGCTGCAGCGCTATATTACTTGTATGGTAGCAATAAGGAAGCAGTGTAAATAGGACAATGAGTAATACCGGTAGCAGGGCTACAGCCAAACTTACCCCAACTGTCGGGCGCAGATACTGCGCTGATTCCGAGCGATCTTGCTCCCGAAAAATTGATTCTTGACTCGCCCGTATGTTTTTCAGGCATCTTCCAAAAATAGGGCCACCTAAAATAATAGCAGGTATAGCAATCAAAAGACCATAAATAAGTGTCAATCCCATATCGGCATGAAACAGGGCAACGAGAGCAACGGGAGAAGGATGCGGCGGAATAAAGCCATGTGTCACAGACAAAGCTGCCAGCATCGGTAATCCAATATATACTGCCGGCAACTTATACCGGTAGGAAATCGAAAATATCAAGGGGACTAATAAGACAAATCCGATTCCATAAAATAGTGGTATACCAACGATAAAACCCGTCAACATAAGCCCCCACTGAAGGTATCGCTCTCCCATTAAGCGGACCATTTGTTCAGCAATAATCTCAGCGGCCCCACTTTCAGCTACAATTTTCCCCAACATTGCGCCCAAAACAATGATCAACGTTAGGCTCCCCATAACGCCGGCAACACCTTTTTCAACGGTGCCTACCAACTGTGCCGGTGGAATTCCCAAACAAAGTCCACTTAGCAAGGAAACAACCAAAAATGCGAGAAAGGCATTGATCTTAAAATAAGTTATGCAAAGGATAAGCAAACAAATGCTGATTACAATGAGGATTATGGTCATTATATCATATCACGATTAGGTTTTCCCTCAATTTGAGAGCTTGTATAAAATTTGGTCTATTAAATCATTTTTTCATCCTGAAAGTAAGGATATTTTTCATTTTTTGCAAGAAAAATGAAAAAATGATACAAACAAAAACGGGTATAGCTCAAGCCATACCCGTTTTTGTTTACTCGCCGATGACTTTGATTTCATGGCCTGTCGTTCAGAAATAATGCAACCGTCTGCTGTTGCGACTTATTTTTTGGGGATCTCTTTGAGAATATCAAGCACAAAACTCCAAAATTTCTGCACCGAAGAAATGGAGACACGCTCTGCAGGCGAATGTGCACCTAAGATTGTTGGTCCAAAAGAAATCATATCCATTGCCGGATAGTTTGTCCCCAAGATACCGCATTCCAATCCGGCATGGCACGCCACGACTTCCGGAACTTCGCCATGTTGTCTCGTATAAATGGATTTGAGGACTTCTAAAATTTCAGAATTCGGATTAGGAGCCCATCCGGGATAATTGCCCGAAAAATCTACCTTAAAACCGCCCAGTTCAAATGCTGCCTGTAACGATTGGGCTAAATCAAATTTAGAAGTTTCAACAGAAGATCTGGTTAGACATTTGATGGAAACCTTTTCCCCGCCTACTTCTACTTTGGCAATATTATTGGAGGTTTCTACCAAGTCTTCAAAATCGGCACTCACACGATATACACCATTTAAGGCCGCATAAACGCTGTTGATCAAGTTTTCCTGCACGTTTACGGGAACGACTGTAGCATAAGCAGCATCAGTTTGCTTCACCACAATTTCCATAGCTGGTTCTGTCGTTGCAAATTCCAATTTAATATCCTGAGCCAATTGTGTTAGCTGCTGAACAAAGTCAGTTGCTTTATCCTTAACCACCACCACTTTGGCAACGCTTTCTCTCGGGATGGCGTTGCGGAGGCTTCCACCCAATAACGACGCAATACGCAATCCAAAATGTTCATAGCCTCTATAGAGCAGGCGATTCATTACCTTATTGGCATTGGCAAAACCTTTATGAATATCCATTCCAGAGTGCCCGCCATGTAGTCCTTTTACGGTAATTTCAAAAGATAACGTATCAAAAGGACAAGGTTCTGCGCTATAGGACTGCGTTGCCGTCACATCAATCCCGCCGGCACAGCCAATATCAATTTCAGTATCATTCTCTGTATCCAAATTGAGCAAGATTTCGCCCGAAAGTACACCGCCTTTTAAACCTAAAGCTCCTGTCATACCTGTTTCTTCATCAATGGTAAACAAAGCTTCAATAGCAGGGTGTACAATACTGGATGATTCCAGAATCGACATGATTGTCGCAACACCAAGACCATTATCTGCCCCTAAAGTGGTACCTTCTGCTTTTACCCAATCGCCATCAACGTACATCTTAATACCTTCATTATCGAAGTCAAAAACAGTATCGTTATTTTTTTGGTGCACCATATCTAAATGCGACTGCAAAACAATCGTTTTGCGATTCTCCATTCCCGGAGTAGCGGATTTTTTAATGAGCACGTTACCAATCTCATCAACGCTTGTTTCTAAACCCAAGGATTTACCAAAGTCTACCATAAAGGCAATCACGCGCTCTTCTTTTTTTGAAGCTCTGGGGACCGCATTCAATGCAACGAAATTTTTCCAAATTGCTTTTGGTTCTAAACTATTTTCAATCATATCTTAAATTTTTCCTTGGTCAAAGTTACTCGATTTTTATCAGATATCCGTTGATTATTGCCGGGGAATAAAACAAAAGACAATCGCTGATCGTTCTAATAAATGTGTAAACATGAACATAAAATTATGCATAAACCAGTACAAGTTGAACGAAAGGATATTTACTTTAAACCGGATAAGAAAAGAGTTCTCGCACGTTTTTTTTTCCTTGGCGATGACCGTACAATAAAAATTATCAGGCGCATTTTATCCCTTAATGAGTCGGAACGGAAAGAAGTCTTTGGACAGGTTTTACGAAGCTATACGAAAAGACATCGTAGCATTGCCCATATCTTTGAACGAAATTTTGACCGGGTAAGCCACCTTTTGGAGAAGATTCCATTTTCAAAGGAGAAGCTAAGTCATATCGACAAGTTGCTGATCGGCTCTTACTTTACCATGGAATATTCCATTGAATCGGCAGCGTTATTTAATCCCTCCATTATCGAACATCCGGATCAGACCGAATTATTCAAAGGTGAAAAACGGGTTATTTTAAGCTTCAGGGCCACCGGAGAAGGTCATGTCTCTTCGATCGTTTTTCGCTCGGGCACCTTGGATGTCGACAATAATATCCATATCGACTATATCGGTAATCTATTGGATAAACCCATGCAAGTTAAAAACCACCGGTATCACAAGGAGTCCTTCTTAAAGAAGATGAATGAGCTACATGCGGAACCAACGGAAGTTAAGTCCAAACTCGAGGAAAAGCTAACGGAGACATTTACGTATGAGGAACTTAAGCGGTACATCGATGAAGTGCGGCGGGAGAGTGAAGAAAATCTTGAAAATGTGACATTTTTACAACAGGCGCTCTGGCTCGCTTCCTCGCATTATGAAATGACTTTTTCATTGGACACTTCCATTTCGGAACGCGTGATATTTCCGCTCGCCGACACAGAAAAAAGAGGGATAGAAGACGCCCGTTTTGTCCAGTTCAAAACTGAGAAGAATGAGAGCATCTATTATGCTACCTACACAGCCTACGACGGATTTAGTATCCTTCCTAAACTGCTCACCACAAAAGATTTTTATCATTTTAAGGTGAAACCCATCTATGGTGAAATTGCCAATAAAGGTGCGGCACTATTTCCAAGAAAAATAAATGGGCGCTACGCCATGCTCTGTCGAATTGACGGTGAAAACAATTATATTGCTTACTCCAACAATATCAACATATGGCAGGAAACGGCAATCCGCATTCAAGAACCTGAATATCCCTACGAATTTGTCCAGATCGGCAATTGTGGCTCACCGATTGAAACTCAATATGGCTGGCTAATCCTGACCCATGCCGTGGGCCCGATGCGCGAGTATGTTTTGGGGGCCTCCCTTCTGGACCTGGACAACCCCCATGTTGAAATTGGACGACTACATAGCCCATTGATGACCCCAAACGATGAAGAACGGGAAGGCTATGTACCAAACGTCATTTATTCCTGCGGTGCCCTGGTCCACAATGAACACCTCATTTTACCGTATGCAATGTCTGATTATGAGTCGACTTATGCCACCATCAAGCTTGAAGACTTATTGCTGGCTATCTTGAATCCTGATCGCTATCATTAAAGGCACGAGAAACCACAATATAGGCCAAATAGAAACAGAGGGTGCTTTCAGCCCCTTGGTTTCTATTGATGCCATAAGCCTCCAGTCCATCACAGCAACCTTTGGTTTCCTCATCGTAGAGTCCGAGTCTAAGATCATTCTCGCCCAAGAACCAGCGGAATGAGGCTATCATTCGGGTAAAATAAACCTTTTTATTCGTCAGTCGAAAAGCTTCGCGATACATAAATACCATGGCTGTAACATCGAGCGGCTGCTGACCAAACTTGCTGACATGCTTGCCCTGCTTGGCCCATTCCTGGTTTCCAACCAACGAAAGCGCACCATTTTGGATCGTAATGCTTTCGAGAAACTTTAATGTCGTTAGCCCCAATTGTTTTATTGTCTCATCATTTAAAAAAGGATATGCTGTCAAAAACGCATAAGGTAATATTGCATTATCATACGCCAATACGGATTCAAACCATTGCCAGTGTTCATCTGAACTCGCTTCGTATTCCCGCACAAGTTTGCCGATAAGCGTCCGCATCAGCTCTATCATGACCTCGTCATTGGATTGATGATGTAAATATTCGGCAATTCCCAGCACAGTATACGCTATCGCCCGATTGGAGCGCAACTGACCGAAATTCGGCACAGCTCTAAAAAATAACTCGTGTCCCAATTGATAATAACTGGTTAATTTAGTTTTACGAAGAAGCACCCCCAAGGCCCATATCGTTCGTCCAAAGGAATCCTCCGAACCGACTTCATCCAAGAAATTATGCTGGAAATCCATAAAATTATGAAAAAGACCGTCTTCGCGCTGATGATAATAAATATAACTCAGGTAGGTGGAAATACGGCGGTCTAATTTCTTATCAGCAAAATCATCCTGGGCTAATAAAGCAAGTAAAAGTGCCCTCGCATTATCGTCGAGACAGTAGCCTTCTTTATAATTGGGCAAAGAATAAGTTGCGTGCTGTAAGATACCCACCTGATTGGTCAACCTATCGATATGCTTCCAGCTGAATTTAGGCATCTCATCTTTACTAAATCCTGCGTTTTCTTTAAGGCCGTCGTAGGTAGGTATGATTTTATTTAAAATCCGTGTATACCGGAGGCCAATATTTTTCCAGGTGAGCTCCTTTCCAAATGCACTGGCATTGTCCCGCAAGGTGGTACGATAATCCAAATTTGAAAACAAGTTTTTAAGCGCTTCAGCCATCTTGGCTGAATTTTTAAATTCGACCAATACCCCCCTTCCATCAGCCAGCAGTTCCTTGGCGTGCCAGTAAGGCGTAGAGACCACCGCAGCTCCGGCACCAATGGCGTAAGATAACGTTCCACTCGTAATCTGCGCCTCATTAACATAAGGGGTGACATAAACGTCACAGGCACAAAGATACTCTACCAGATCGGCCTGGCTCACAAAGGAATTAACAAATTGGACGTGCTCCTGCAACTGATAAGCTTCCACGAGACTGCCTAGATACTCCCGATACTCCTCTCCCGAATGCGCCAACACATTAGGGTGTGTTTTGCCAACGACCAGGTACAACAGATCTGGTTCATCTTTAACGACTTCAGGCAAGGATTCAATCACCATTTCGATGCCCTTGTTGCGTCCCAGGAAACCAAATGTCAATAACACTTTCTTGCCAGAAAGACCTTTTTTAAGCTTTGCAAGCTCATGTTCCAAGGTAAACTCGGGCACACCATGGTGTATCAGTCTAACTTTCGTGGTATTGACCCTATAAATGGATTTGAGTAAAGTAACCGCATAATTACTCATGACGATTACAATCGAAGCCCTTTTTACAATTTCAATGAGAATAGCCTTTTCATCAACATTCGGCTTCTCAAGAATGGTATGAAAATTAACTAACAATGGAATATGCAATGCGTTAACCAACGATAAGATATATATTCCACTATTACCACCGAAGATGCCATATTCATGCTCCAATATCACACAGTCATAGCCATGTTCATTAATATAGTTGGCTGCTTCAATATAGGACAATTGATCATACTGGTCTATTTTAAAGACAACTTCACTGGGATAATCATAGTCCCGGTCAGCGACAGCATAAACGTGCTGTGTTAATTCCTGATTATGCAACGCAACAGCATGCAACAAATCCGATGTAAAAGTGGCGATGCCACATTCTTTGGGCAAGTAAGTACTTATATAAGCGATCTTCATTGAAATAATAATTTTGAATACAGCTACGACGAAGGCAGTAGCATACGTGTGTCCATTATCTAAATGCTTTTCGAAGGAAAATTGTTTGTCACAACTGCAATGAATTAAATCGGAAGAAGGTGCTAAACCACCTTGTGTAGATAAGCTCCTGTTACAAAACTTGGCGCTGCAACGCAGCCCATTTGATGGAAACAGGGTATCCATTGGTTATGCTTAGTTGAAAACAAGGGCCATTGATTATGCAAAAAAAACTCAATAACCCAGATTCACAAGGCGTAGATTGCTATTGCATTTAAAAATCAATTTATCTAAGTTTGTTGCGGAAAAATGGGCATTGAATGAAATCAGCAAAGGAAAAAATGATTGCCGGCCTTCCCTATATCGATTCGGAGGGGCAATTATTTAAGGAAAGACAATACGCAAAAGAAGAACTTAAACGGTTTAACGATTCGGAGCCTAAACACCTGAAATTCAGAAAACAGATTATTCAAAAACTTTTTAAATCGACGGGAACTCGATTCTTTCTCGAACCTCCTTTTCGTTGCGATTATGGTTACAATATTGCTATTGGTGAGAACTTTTACAGCAATTATAATTGTACAATATTAGACGGTGCACCAGTTACCATAGGTGATAATGTATTATTTGGTCCTAATGTAAGCCTCTTCACAGCCGGCCATCCCCTCCATTTTGAAGCAAGAAATCAAGGTTGGGAGTTTGCGTTGCCTATCGTAATCGAAGATAATGTATGGATCGGTGGACAGGTTGTCGTCAATCCCGGCGTGCGAATCGGAAAAAATTCGGTCATTGGTTCTGGATCAGTCGTCACAAAAGATATTCCAGCAGACGTCGTAGCTGCAGGTAATCCGTGCCGGGTTATACGTAACATTACCGAAGCGGATCGGATCACCTATGCTGAAAATCCGTAAGGATCACAAGGAGCAGCACCGGTGTGCAGCCATAACCTACCTCATGGCTCATTGTCGGGCATGAGATCATTGGTTGGCGGTAATGAATACGTGATCATGAGCTCCTCCTTTTGTTTTATAGGAACAAAACCATTACTTTCCCAAAAATGCTGCTGTGCAGAGGGCGCTTCGGCTTGGAGCATTTTACCACCGAACGTATCGATAAATAGTCGCGCATGTTTCAATAATGCTGTGCCTACACCTTTCAGTCTTACATGTGGAGCAACAGCGAGGAAATGGATTGTATAAGTATCACCTGAACTAATCAGGCTCAGCACGCCTACTACTTCGTTTCCGTCGTAGGCGGCAAAATGCGTCGCTTCAAAATCGCCCTCCAACATCACCTCGGCCAACTTACCTTCCAGAGCGAAAACCTCTTTTCGAAGTTTCCAGGTCCGGGCGGCAAAAACTTGTTCAATGTACCAATCTATCATAATCCTTTTTCTAATGAGATAAATGCGTCGGAAAGATGATTAATGGTATCCGAAGGTAATAAGGAATAGGCACCAATCGTCTTAACTGCAATATCTGCCGCGCGCCCATGGATATATACCCCCATAATTAAAGCTTCTTTAGAAGAATAGCCCTGTCCAAGCAAGGAGGTAATAATCCCTGTCAGTATATCGCCACTGCCTCCTGTTGCCATGCCCACGTTGCCTGTACTATTGAAGTAAACGAGCCCATCAGGCATAACCATTGCACTATTTGCCCCTTTTATTAACAGGTACAACTGATGTTTACGCGCAAAAGCTTTCACTTTCTCAATCTTTTCGAAATCATCTTGCCAAGCACCCAATATCCGGCTAAGTTCTTTGGGATGGGGTGTTAATATACTGTGCGCTGGAACAGAGGCCCAAAGATCTGGTTCGCGGGCAAGAATATTTAAAGCATCAGCATCTAATACCAAAGGGGTATCATTAACCTGAGTTATAAATACCTTTAACGCATCAATTGTATGGGATGCTGTTCCCATCCCGATTCCGATACCCACTGACTGATAACCTGTCAATAAGGGGAATTGACTAATGAAATCTTGTTGGAGATCAGTCATCACCATCGCTTCGGGCACGGCAGTCTGTAAAATAGTATTACCGCAGTTAGGTACATAAGCTGAGGCTAAACCGCAACCCGCTCGAAGAGCCGCTTTTAGCGCAAGCTGAACAGCCCCCATTTTACCTTTACTTCCGCCAATAATCAGGGTATGACCAAATGTTCCCTTATAATCAAATCTCCTTCGTTGTCGATAAAAGGACCTAAGGAAGGACTCGTCGACATAAAACAGATTGGTTTCTGCCAATTCAATTGCACGTTGGCTAAGACCGATATCCAATACCTTGAAGTCTTTTACATACCATTGGTTTTCGGGTATTAGCAAGGCTATCTTTGGAAACTGAAAGGTATATACCATATCTGCCTTTACAATGGGAACATCTTTAGCTGTCTTTTCATCAGCCAGCAGCCCAGAAGGCATATCGATCGAATAGATTGTTGCACCACATCCATTTATACTGGAAATTATACCATTCCAGTCAGCTGTCAGTGCCCGCTTTAATCCATATCCAAACAAGCAATCCAGTACGATTGCATCGGAAGGAATATCAATCTGGTCTTCCGCTGCAATTTTTTGAATCATATGATTGGGTAAACGCTTTTGATTGGTAAGATTATCTACGGAGTAATCCTTAACATCCACTAAATAAACCTTGACTTGGGCCTGTTGTTGATCCAACAGACCCGCCAGCACCAAACCATCGCCGCCGTTGTTTCCCTTACCACAAAAAATATAAAAGGTACTTTGCTCCAATCGTGAATGAAGCTTTTTAATTTCCTCAAAAACAACTGTTGCAGCTCGTTCCATCAGGTCAAGACTACTAATTTTCTGATCCTTTAAGGTTTCACTATCAATCCCGTTTATCTGCTGAGCGGAAAGTATCTTCATGTCGTTTCTATTTTTATTGAAAGTACCTATTCTCAAGCTCAATTAAAAATCTCTGTATACTTTTTGGTAGGCGATAGCAATCCTAAAGTAGGATACCAAGAAGGATGCTACCGCCTAACTCGTGTAAGTCACAATTTCTATGCACTTGTTGTTACCTCTTTCACCCCGCCTGTCCGTTTCAAGGTACCCCAAGTATTTAATTCACCTTTAATCGCTTTTCTGACAGACTTGAATAAAACGAAATACATCAGTTGACGCCAGAAAAAACGCTGCGGAAACAAATAAATTAAATTGCTAAGCTTCTCGCCTTCCATTTTAAAGGCAATGCCTGCAAAGAACATATCCACGAATACAAAAAGGAAGTAATAAAACATCACTTGACCAAAACCATTATGCAGTGAAAATAATCCTGCAATTCCTGTCCAGCTGATACCATTTACCTCGCTTAGGGAGAAAAGACCGCTCACCAGAGAGAATAACATAAAAATATCGGCCAAGGGCGCAAATAAAGGAAGTATAATCTGAAAAATCAGAATATTAGGCATTCCGACCATACCAAAATAGCCATATTTGGGATTTAACAGGGTTTGTTTATTTTTCCAAAAACTCTGCAACACACCAAAGCTCCAACGGAAACGCTGCTTGAAGAGCATTTTTACCGTATCTGGTGCTTCCGTATAAGCGATTGCTTCAGATGAATTTCGCACGGTATAACCCGCTCTTAATATACGCATGGTTAAATCACAATCTTCCGCTAATGTATCCTTTGTAAATCCACCCACTTCCAAAATAACAGATCTACGAAAGGCGCCAATTGCCCCTGGTACGACCGATATCATGTTGAGCAAATCGAAAGCTCTCCTATCCATATTCTGTGAAGTAATATACTCGATCGATTGCCAATGTGTCAATATATTATGGACATTTCCTACTTTAACACTTCCTGCGACAGCAGCGACTTGAGATTTGTTAAAATATTTCATCAACTGCTTTAGCGCATCTGTCTTCAGTTGAGTATCGGCATCGATACAGAGCACAAACTGAGCATCGGATTGCTCGATACCATAGTTAAGCGCAGATGCTTTCCCTCCGTTTGGTTTTGTAAATAACCTGACTTTAGGATGATCGCCATACACCTTACTGACCATCTCAAAAGTTTTATCTTTCGATCCATCATCAACGAAAATCAACTCATAATTGGGGTAATCCAAATTCAACAGGCTTTTTATAGTTGCCAACACGGTTATTTCCTCATTATAGGCCGGAATGATCACACTTACCTTCTCCCGACGATCCACAACCAATTGAGATTGCTCTTTTTTACTTTTTTGTTTTTGCCGGATTGCCAAATAAGCAATCATTGCTGTTCTAAAAATTGCCAATACAATGGCAATGGAAAAAACCAGATTCAAAAAGATGTTACCATAAAACAATGTTCCTAAGAACAAGCGGTTGGAAGATCCACTAAATCCCGAATCGGAAGCATTTTCAACAGGTGGCATCAATTCATCTCGTTTTTTGCCCATTAAATCACCAATCGTTGCAAATTTATATCCATGCGATTTAAAATAATGAATAATACGTGGCAAGGCGGCTATGGTCGCTTCTCGATTGCCTCCAGCATCATGTAATAGGATAATATTCCCGTTATCGCGTCGTTTGATGACTTCATTATAGACTTCATCTGCTGTACGGCCAGGTAACCAATCGTTGGGATCGATGTATTCGCCAATATTGATATAGTTCTCTTTACGGCTCTGGGCCACGGGCAGAATTTCGGCCACCGTCTGTGGTTCGGCATCCGCATTAAAAGGAGCTCTGAAAAGAATTGTACTATGACCGGTTATACATTCAATGATCTTTCGGGTGGCGTTCAACTCGAACTTAACACGATTTGGCCCTATTGTGGACATATCGGGGTGAAAAAAAGTATGGTTACCGATTTCATGTCCCTCCTGGTATTCGCGACGGACCAGATCCATATTTTTCTCAGCCATCACACCCACAAGAAAGAAAGCTCCCGGAACACGTTCTTTTTTTAAGATGTCCAATACTTGTGGCGTATATGTCGGATCAGGCCCATCATCGAATGTGAGCACCACCGTCTTGTCTCTTTCTCCAAAGCGCTTAATAACGTAATTACTCGGTGTTTTTACATACACTTGGTCCTGAATCATTAGCGTCGATGGATCGTAAGTAAATTTAACTTCCCCAGGAGCCGGGCTATTGACCAAATCCAAAATTTCCCCATCGCCAATATATTGAATCCCTCCCACATTGATCTGACTTATTTTCCGAAAGTCAAAAGGCTCTTTTTTCAAATTTTCTTGATTCAATGATCTGGAAATAAACGACCATAAACGAGCGTCTTCACTTCCCAAACGCCAAAGAGCAATGCCTGCAAGGCCCCAGTCATCGGCTTTGCGGATGAGATTGAAATAAGTTGCGGCATCGGTGAAATAGACATCATGGCGCATCCCCGCACCATCTGTATAGCTGAAGTTGAGATTGGAAGATTGGGGATCAAAAGTAATCTTAGCATTGTAATTATGCGCCAAGATAACGGCGTTATCATACGTCAACGTTTTGCCCACCCGATCTTTCGGCCAGTCATATCCATAACATGCCAAAGCCAAAATCACTTTGTCTGCATCGATCTTATTGCAAAGTTCATCCAGGTTCTTTTCAACCCATGCCTGATGTGAAATGGCCCCAGCATTACTTTCAATGGAATGCTGATCATAAGCCATCAAAATAATATAATCGTTATATTTTTGTAAGGAAATGGGATCGTAATCATCATTTTCAGGCGAGATATCTTGCGTGACAAGCAGGCCCTCCGTATGAAATACGGTATAGATATGCGCCATAAAATCGTTTAATGGCTGGTGGTCATCCAACTGTAAATTCTCAAAGTCGATATTTATGCCTGCAAAACCATTACGCTTCACTTTAAGAAGGATGTCGTCTATAAAACGTTGTTGTTTATCCGGATTAAGCAAAATAGCCTTTACAGTCTGCCCATCAAAATCGTTACCACTGAAATTGGAAATCTGCGCAATTGCTTTACGCTTATATTGATGGATCACCTTAAGCGCAGCAGTATCTGCTTTATCGACCACGGTATCTTGATTAGGTACCGTAAAAAAGGACTCCATGGCGACCATATCCAAATGACCTATATTTCGGCGTAAATCAGATAAAGACTGTTCACGAACTTCATTAGACCAAGAACTGACATAAAAGCCCATATTGATCCTGTCTTTGGTACCAATATGTTTCAAATGCTTCAGCTCACGGTCACGTTTAATCTTCTCCAATTCGGATTTTACAATGGTAAACTCCTTGAATTGTTTGGATTTTTTTAATCTGGCGGTGGACTTTTCGGTCAATGCTGTGTTGGTATTAATTGTTGGAAAAGGAGGAATCTGAATCTTTCCCAATGTATAAACCACACATATCACACCAATGATCAAACCTATTACCAATGCGCTGCTCATCCATGAAAAAGCGTACCAGCGCTTTTTGCTTGACGTCTGAAAAATCTGTTTTCCTGACATAATCGTATTCTTTTTAACTTCGGCTAAGCTACATCAGAAAATGATCCAAAAAGCGGATGAGTAGCTTAAAAATTTCTTAATTTTCTCAAATGATTTATGTTTCGAATTATATCTAGATTTAAGTATATTCGATAAACGCAATACACTAGTTCAGAAAATTTTATATGAGATCCATACATGTACTCATTCCACTCCTCTCGTGTCAGGTTTTCATTGGCTGTGGACAACCGAATGTGGCTTCACCAAAAGCCCAAGTGCTCGACTCGGTCGCTGCGGATCTAGCGAGAACGGACGGAAGCCAGTTTATTAACCCCGCTGGGATGACGGTCAAATCACGCATTTTATTGCCGGAAGGCTTTAAAAGAGCAAACTACCGGACTGAAGAATTTGGAAATTTCCTTGAAAATCTTCCATTGTACCCCATCGACAGGGAGGTACATTATTACAATGGAAAAATTAAACCTAGAAATAACATCTACAACAGTGTTGTAAAGCTGGACATCGGAAAGCGCGATTTACACCAATGCGCGGATGCTGTCATGCGACTCAGGGCAGATTACTTATACCAACAAAAGCGGTACAAGGATATCAAATTCAACTTCCTTTCAGACGGTAAACCCCGTACATTTACAAACTACGCAAAAGGAGATTACGCCTACCCAACCTATTGGAAATATTTGGAATATATTTTTGCCTATGCAAATACGGCTTCACTACATGATGAGCTGCCCCGTGTAAAAACGACTCAAGAAGTTAAGATTGGAGATACTTTTATCCAAAAAGGATCTCCTATTGGCCATGCAATCATTGTAGTTGATCTGGCCAAGGACAGCACTGGAAAAACAATTGTACTACTCGCACAAAGCTACATGCCAGCCCAAGAAATACAAATTTTAAACAATTGGAACAACAGCAAGCTTAGTCCTTGGTACGATATTGACCAAGATATTATAAAAACCCCTGAATGGACATTTTATCCTAAAAACCTTAAAACCTGGGAGTAGTCCACTGTGAACAAGACTGCCGTTAAAATCGACCGGATGATTGTCCGTACAAGCAGTAAAAAATAATAAAAGATATTTTTGTCTTTTATTATAATTCTCTATTTTTGTAAACGATAGTCATTTGCAAATGAACCCTATCAAGGTTATAAGATTCCTCGCAGCGAGTGGATTTTTTCATTTTTTATTCTGATCAAATAAAAGATAAAAAGGTATTTAAATATTTTATTATGATTACTGAAGCACAAAAAGAGTTAATCAAAGGTACTGTACCGGTTTTAAACGAACATGGTGTAGCGCTGACCAGTGATTTTTTTAAACGTATGTTTGACCACAATCCGGAGCTTAAACATGTCTTCAATATGGGAAACCAACAAAATGCGCGACAACAAACGGCTTTGGCTACAGCAGTATTAGCCTATGCGGAGCATATTGAGAATCCAGCAGTCCTTCTTTCGGCAGTGAAACATATCGGACAAAAACACAGTAGCCTCAATATTCGTCCGGAGCATTATCAGATTGTTGGGAAGCATTTATTGGCGTCCATTCAGGAAGTATTGGGGGCTGCTGCCACAGAAGAACTGATTGAAGCCTGGGAAGTTGCCTATTTTCAGCTAGCAGATCTGATGGTCGGAGTCGAAAAGGATATGTATAATCAGATGATCCAGAGCGACGGCGGATGGACGGGCTGGAAGCCATTCACCATTATAAAAGTGGTAGCCGAGACCGATGAGATTCAGTCTATTTATCTCAAGCCAACAGATCAAGGAAGACTTCCAAAACACGAGGCAGGCCAGTATGTAAGTGTACGTGTATTTCTTCCCGAATTACACCTTTATCAACCCAGACAATATAGTCTTTCCGATGCGAGTAACGGCGAATACCTCCGGATTTCGGTAAAAAGAGAAGCCGCGGAAGGAAAACCTGAGGGTATGGTGAGTAATTATATACATCAATACGTTGAGGTTGGAAAACAACTGGAACTCACAGCACCAACAGGCTCCTTTCAATTGGTCGAAAGTGACAAACCACATGTATTTATCAGTGGCGGCGTTGGTCAGACCCCATTGATGGCCATGTTAGAGCATCTAGCGGACAAGAAAGAAGACAAACCGATCACTTGGATCCATGGTTGCCGCAACCCTGATCTACATGCGTTTAAAGAAAGAGTAAAAACATTGGAGAGCCAACATCAAAACATGACTAGCTTTTCTTTCTATGACGAAGCGCAGGGTATGGACACTGACGCTCTTGAGGGTTGGGTTGATCTCGCTAAAATAGATGCTTCTTATCTTCCACAGGAGGCAAACTATTACCTGTGTGGCCCTGCAGGATTTATCAAAAAGCACTTCCAATATTTAACCCATCAGGGCATCAACGCTGAGAACATTCATTTTGAAGAATTTGGTCCGGCATCTTTGCAACTAAATTAATTGCACTGCCCTATTTCATGAAATAGTCATCCCTAATTTTTAATCGTTGCGGATGGCTATTTTTGATTTTGTACATTTGCAAAAAGCAAAAAAGAGATTATGGGTATTTTTTCTAAAACATGTGAATATGGACTAAGGGCAGTTTTTTTTATTGCACAAAGCTCCCAAGAAAATAAACGCGTGAGCATAAAAGAAATAGCAGAGAGTATCCATTCTCCAGAGGCTTTTCTAGGCAAGATACTACAGAATCTAAGCCGAGCAGGTATCATTCGATCCATGAAGGGACCTGGCGGGGGGTTTTACCTCGACAGCGGAGATATGTCCACACCACTATCCGAGGTCGTTAAAGCAATCGACGGTGAAAGTCTATTTGTCGGCTGCGGCATGGGGCTTGAATTCTGCTCCGAACAATATCCCTGTCCCTTGCATCATGAGTTCAAAAGCATACGCAATAACCTTTCAGAAATGCTTCAAAAAACAACAGTCGGCCAATTCAATGATGATCTTATCAAGGGAAAAATCCTATTAACGAAAAGCCATATCGAACCCGATAAAACCAGGACAAATTCCTCAGATTAATAGGCCAAATCTTCCGCTTCTTCCTGCTATTTTCCAGCTGTGCCCCTTTACAAAAAGTAAAGAAGTGCGCATAAATTCCATTTTTCAATATATAAATATTAAATCCATATAACACACAATAAACACCTGAAAGATAGGTTTATAAAAAAAAAATAAAAATGTAAAAAAAAGAATTTTAGACATCTTAACATTCGTTTCCACAGAAGACCTAAAATCGCCCTAAATTCGACCTTTTAGGGTGAAACTACGCTTATAGGAAAACCGATCTGGCAGAGGCTCGACCGCCTCGATATAACCTGTTGTAAATAATGCTCATTTCCTAATTAAACAGTCCTATTGAGCGCAGCAATCAGGCATCTATTTAACCGATCACTGGGCAATAATTGCCCTCTTTGCATAGCTTTCCTTTGGGTTAAATTTAAAAAATGAGGATTATTCTCTGACTACAACACCATCTTTTCGTATTTTTACTGGAAGAATCATACTATTAAAAATAATAGCATTATAAACTCTAATTAACAATAAATTATGTAATTTATATAAACAAAAAAAATAACATTAAATAACACCATTAACGGGCTATTTTAAATAAAAAAAGGTGTGGATAAAATTTTATCCACACCTTTTTCTTACTCAAGTACAGCCACAATGTGAAGAACCATACAGCCCCGGTTTACACAAAAGTCAAACAGGTAAATATCGTTGTATCTTCGCGCTTGATTTATGCAGGCTAAAAATAACATGTGCGACAAGACATATGTCAATGATAACCGCAGACAAAAAAGGCCTCGAAACAAATGGGCGCCTGAGCAGGGTTCAATTGACCAGCGTAAGCCCCACTTGCGCACCCCGTCTCATGAACGCAAGCAAACACGCGATATAACAAGCTTTTTATGCGATATAAGAGAATATCTATCCATAACCAACCAAATACATATAATCTTTACAAAATCGCTTAAAACGGATAATAACATCTTTCCCGCCTAACTATGGGTAAACCTTAAAAACACAGCTGCCGAAGTACCCATGAGGAGTACTTGACTTGCAGTCGACGGGACACTCTATTTCTATATCACCATTCTGAGTCATGCTATCCAATTCTACCCCCCTCTTAATCGATTTAAGATAACAACTTTCTGCAAAACACCACATTCACCTCTACAAAAAAAGAAGAGCACAGTGGGGCTTAAAACGACTCAAACAACATCTTATCTGCGCTAGAACTTTATGGACCCAGTAAAAAACTTCAGGAGTTGAAGGGTCGCAAATTCATAAAAAAAATGAGAATAAAAACCTTTAAAATAAATAAGTAAAATGGATTATATAAAGCTATACATCATAAAAAAACTACCCTAGACCGTTAAAATCAAATTCGGAAAGAACATAACAAACGCTTTTATTATCTTTAAATTTTTCAAAAAGACCATGAATAAAGACACCTTAGTGAGATCATTCTTAAAAGCAGAACGGATAAAGATGAAGAAAGCCCGTAATGTCATTATTGGAATTTTCTTGGTTATGTTTGCTTTTTGTTACGGTTTTTTCTTATTTGCCTTTTTTTCGAAATGGTCAGCCAGTGAAGATAAGCTCTCGTTTTTCTATAAGTCACTCCCTACCCTATCTGTTCTTTTTATTTATTTAGGTTTTGCGTTCGGTATATTGTGCTGGATGGCTTACATTAAAAATCAAAAATTCATCAATGCGCTACAGCGACTAAACGATCATGATATAGCAGTCTACCAGGAGTACAATAGACGACTCATGCACTTTTTTGCCGTTGCCGCTCCTTATCTTTTTTGTGAAAATGAGATTTTATTCTTTCCGTTGATCGGAAACAAACGGATCGCTATTCATCAAATCCATCGTATTGAAACAAAAATTATCAGAAATTACCGGGGACCTAACAGCTATCGTATCTATTTCTACAATGAATTCAAAAAAATTCATCAGGTTACCATGAATCAAAAAGGAGCTTTTGAGTTTTTACAGGAAGAGCTTTGGAAGAAAAAACCGGATTTGGTTATTTTAGCAAGAAATCATTAATAAAAAGGTTTTACGGATACTGTCGAAAAAAGTACAAAGAAGCAATGCTACCTCAAAGTCAATATCGGATTTTAATCCAGCCAACAGCGAATCGATGACCTTCTCACTAAACACACGATACGAACAAATCTATAACCTTCTAGCGAAGAACATTCATACGGTTGTTAAGGACGCCTAAGCTGAGCCTATCAATCCTTTATTCTTTTTCCAACAAAGCTACTCTTGAATATACGAGCCATATTTTCCTGATTCCGCAACTTCTTTGATCACTTGATTGCGCTCCTCGAGAAAGCATCGCATATAGCGCGTTAAAAAAAGCCATTCTGCAAATCTCCCCAAAACTCCGAGCGGCGCCTTGAAATTAAATATATCACGCATGACTACTTTTCCATTTTCAAGTTGCTTGAAAATGTGCTTGTGATCCATGGTATGAAATACCCCCTGGGTCATTTGATCTTCAAAAAAATGAGGCTTTTCCATCGCCGTTATCTGCACGGTCAATGTTTGCGTAATGCCGAGATGTCTTGCGAGCCACCGAACCTTTTGTCCTGCTTCGATCAAACCCGTCGTCACTCCATCAATCGCTTTCTCCCTTGTTTTCTTTGTCGAATACATATGCAAATCAATACTACGCGCCAGGTCAAAAACAACAGGCAAAGGAGCCTCTATAACTGTATCTAAAATAAGCTGCGGCATAATATACGCTTAAAAATTTTCACACGAATTTCGTAAAATTCGGTAACTTCTTTAGGATTCAGCATTAGAATTTTATAAATTGAGTGTATTCTATCCAAACAGCAACATAGACAATAAGCATGATAACACTCCTTCCATTCGAAAGATCAGATTTCCCCCTTTTTAAATCCTGGATTGGATCAGCAGAGGAACTATTGCAATTTGCAGGACCTTATTTTTCGTTTCCTCTTAGCGATCAGCAACTTGAACAATATATACAAAACCCAAAGCGCCGCGCTTTTAAAATAACAGATACAACAACCACAGAAACTATTGGTCACTGTGAATTAAACTTCGAACGAGACATCCCAAGACTCTGCCGCATTTTGATTGCAAAAAGTTCCGAACGAAATAAAGGCTATGGCAAAAGCACCATAAATGCACTGCTAAAACTACTTTTCATCGAAGGAAACTATGATATAGCTGATCTAAACGTTTATGACTGGAACTACAATGCAATTCGGTGCTATGAAACCGTAGGCTTCCGGATCAACGAAAATATTATTTCAACAGTAGCAATTGGAGATGAAACCTGGAAAAGCCTCAATATGCAAATCAATAAATCAACATGGAAAGCTAATTTAGCGCGATGAAAAACAAGCGAAAATTAAAGCATATCACCCTATACTTACTTATTATGGGTACATTGATCGGTTTTTATAGCTGGAAAATCGAGCCGCATTGGGTAAAATATGAACAGATCGATCTACCTATAAAACATTTACCCGAGGTATTGAACGGAAAATCATTGGTCCAGATTTCTGACATCCACATCGGAAACTATGTGGATAAAGATTTTATAAAAAGAACCTTCCGAGAAATCGCAGCATTAAAACCGGATATCATTGTGTACACCGGCGATTTTGTACGGCTCGTTAATCATAAAATACCCTTAGCTGAGCTTGATAAAGTCATGCAAGTTGCACCAAAAGGCAAACTTCAGACATTGGCGATCCTAGGAAATCATGATTATGGAACGAATTTTAGGGACAGTGCTGCAGCAGACTCAATCGTGAGCCTACTCAAAGGATATAACATCAGCGTATTGAGAAATGAAAGTGTAACAATTCATGGGTTAAGAATATTCGGCATAGATGACCTTTGGGGAACGAATTTTAACCCTATCAAAGCTATGAAGGAGTATAACCAATCGCAAGCCAGTTTGGTCTTATGCCATAATCCAGATGCCGCAGACCTCAATGTCTGGAATGGTTACACTGGCTGGATTCTGGCAGGACATACGCACGCGGGTCAGATACGAATTCCATTTTGGGGCTCCCCGATCATACCTGTACGAAACAAAAAATATGATCAAGGAATAAAAAAAATAAGCGGAAACAGAATATTATATATCAATCGAGGACTGGGACACAGTATTCCTATCAGATTCAACGCCAGACCCGAGGTTACAATTTTCACCTTGAAAAAGGAATCACAAAATGAAATCCATTAGGTTCGATCCAACCTTTTAAAGAAGGTATGGATAAAATGCGGTATAAATAGTTTGCCTATAATCGTCTAAAGGATCTATTCCTTGCTGTCTACCCAAAACAGCATAGCTTGAACTCCAAAAATCCGAAACGATGAAAAGCTGACGCACAAAGCTTTTTAAATTCGACAATGGAATATCTCGACGGAACATAAATCAAAAACCGTCAATTTAAAGCATAAAAAAACCTTTGTTTGACGCCAACCACGATGATATCAAACAAAGGAGCTTATGATCAACACCTGACATGCCAAGTGTTTTCTTTCGTGCTAATATTCAATCAAAACCTCGGTTACTTGCGCACCTTGTTTTGCACTTTTGAATTTAAACTTCACCTTTTGGTTGAGGTTTAATTTCTGACCGACGAGACGATCATTGAAATATATTGATTGCTGCGTTTCGTTGTCCCTAATAAAACCGTAATTGGACTCGGTATTATAATGAACAACCTTTCCAAAAGAATAGTCTTCTTGAGGAGAAGCGTTATATGTCGGAGTTTCACCTTCTTTCAATTTTACCGGCGGTTTGTCTGAGATATTTCCGTATTCATCAACATAGGCAAACAATTCTTCTAATGACTTTCCCTTGTCATTGTTTGTTTTGTTGAATTCTTTTTTCTCATTTTTTTGTTGCTTTTTAAGTAGCTTCTTTTTTTCTCGTTCTTTTTTGTTAAATGTAATTTGGCTTTTGCTCATTCAATATGGATTAAAATAAAATGTTCCCGAAGAGGTTACGGACCTTTAGAGCTTCATTGAAAAGATAAAAATGCGAGGTATACTAAGGAGATATTTACAAAGATAAGAAAAATTCTTCAGAAAATGTCTATTAAGCGTTTGTATTCATGCTGATATCAACTTAGCGTGAGTTCATCGTTATTGATTTTAAGCTCGATCTATAGGTAATAGTTTTATGCGTATGTTTTTGTGAACGCCCCTAGAGCATACGATAGTTTGACTAGCGGTGAGTTTAACCTTCAACTGTGAATAAGAGCCTATACTCTCGCATCCTTTCGCAAATAGATAAACCCAATTGCAATACTAAAATTGAGAAATTCCATAAAACAAAAAGATCATTTAGACGTTACTTTTAAAAAAAACTATGGAAATAAGAAACATCGAAAGGGACGAAAGAGGCAATTTTATTGCAGAAGTTGAAAATAATGAAGCCGGAATTTTAGAGTATACCTGGCAAAACGATCATGAGTTCTCCATTGATCATACAGAAGTCTACGACGAGTATCAGGGAATGAGTGTGGGAAAAAAATTGGTACTGGAGGCTGTTGACTACGCCCGAAAGAATGACGCCAAAATTATCCCAAATTGTCCCTATGCGAAAGCTATCTTCGATAAAACAATAGCTTTTCAAGATGTATTGGCATAAAAAAGCCGTTTTATCCTATCGATAAAACGGCTTTTTATACTGTATTGAGTGGATTAAATGACGATATTGATTATTTTTCCTTTGACAAAAATAATCTTTTTGATCGCCTTCCCATCTAAATGCCGTTGTACATCAGCATGGGCTTTAATCGTATCTTCAACTACTTTTTGATCTAAATCAAGTGCCAATGACAGATTAAATTTCATCTTACCATTGAAAGACACCGGATAAGCAAATTCCGATTCAACTAAATATTCTGGTTTAAATACAGGATATGAAGCGTAAGATAGTGTACCAGCTTCATTACCCAACAGCGCCCACAACTCTTCCGTAATATGTGGTGCATAAGGCTGAAGAATAATGACAAGCTGTTCCAATATTTGCCTTTTATTGCATTTCAACTCGGTCAATTCATTGACGCAGATCATAAAGGCTGAAACTGAAGTATTGAATGAAAAACGCTCAATATCATCTTCCACCTTTTTGATAATTTTATGTAAGGCCTTAAACTCTGCTTTGGATGGATCTTCATCGGAAACAGTGAAACTACCCTCAGCATCGTGGAACAGTCGCCATACTTTACGTAAAAACTTATAAACCCCTTCAATCCCATTTGTATTCCAAGGCTTAGCTTGCTCCAAAGGCCCCAAAAACATTTCATATAGTCGTAATGTATCTGCTCCATAGGATTCGATAATATCGTCCGGATTGACCACATTGAATTTGGATTTTGACATTTTCTCCACTTCGCTGCCGCAGATATACTTACCATTTTCCAACACAAATTCGGCATTGGCAAAGTCAGGTCTGAAAGCTTTGAATTTTTCCAAATCCAACTGATCATTATAGACTATATTTACATCGACATGTAATGGAATTGTTTTATATTCGTTTCTCAACCCATAGGATACAAATTGATTTGTACCTCTACCCTCTTCATCCAACACACGATACACAAAATTAGAGCGCCCTTGAATCATGCCCTGATTAATCAATTTGCGGAATGGCTCTTCCTCATTTTGGAAGCCCAAATCTTTCAAAAACTTGTTCCAAAAACGCGAATATAACAAGTGTCCAGTAGCATGCTCAGAGCCACCGATGTATAAATCTACGGCTTTCCAATAATCCACTGCTTCTTTAGACGCAAAATTACCTTCATTTTTTGGATCCATATATCTAAACCAATACCATGAAGAGCCCGCCCATCCTGGCATCGTACTCAATTCATACTCATATTGATCTTCATATTTCCAATCTTTTGCCCTTCCTAAAGGAGGTTCTCCTGATTCTGTCGGTAAATATTTATCAACTTCGGGCAATAAGAGCGGTAATTCTTCTTCTTTAATTAAATAAGGTAATCCATTTTTAAAGTAGACGGGAACGGGTTCTCCCCAATAGCGCTGACGACCAAAAATAGCGTCACGCATACGGAAGTTTATTTTTGCTTTACCTAATTTTAATTCTTCCAATTTGGCAATCAACGCAGGGACCGCCTCTTGGTAAGTCATACCATTGATAAAATCGGAATTGATATATTTCCCGTCTTTATTAGGATCAGCTTCTTCTTCAATATGTTGGGTATCCGAAATAGGAATAATAGGAAGAGCAAAATGTTTAGCAAACACATAGTCACGTTGATCGCCACTCGGAACAGCCATTACAGCACCTGTACCATAACCGGCAAGTACATAATCTGCAATCCAAATTTGTACATCTTGTCCTGAAACAGGATGTTTAGCATAAGAACCTGTAAAAGCACCAGAAACTGTTTTCGTATCGGCCATACGATCCAATTCAGATTTTTTCGCCGTTTTCTCGATATAGGCATCCACTTCAGCTTGCTGCTCAGGTGTAGTCAATGCAGCCACCAATTCATGCTCTGGAGCCAATACGATAAACGAAACGCCAAATAGGGTATCTACACGTGTAGTGAATACCTCTATGTTTGTATTTAATTGTGGCACGGGAAATTTCACGGAGGCACCTACAGATTTCCCGATCCAGTTCCGTTGCATTTCAACCAAAGGCTCTGGCCAATCAATTGTATCTAAACCTTTCAACAAACGATCCGCATAGGCCGTAATACGCATAGACCACTGCATCATCTTCTTTTGCTCCACAGGATAACCGCCACGTTCAGAGACACCGTTGATTACCTCGTCGTTCGCTAACACTGTACCTAAAGCGGCACACCAGTTTACTGTACTTTCACGCAAATAAGCAATCCGATATTTCAACAATTCCCGTTGTTGTTTTTCTTCGTCAAAAGATTTCCATTCATCAGCGCTGAATTCCAAGACATCTTCATCGGAAACTGCTAAAATGCCAGCAGAGCCACTTGCAACAAACCTAGCGATTAATGTTTCGATCGGTTCAGCTTTATCTGACTCTTTATTATACCAAGAATCAAACAATCTCATAAAAATCCACTGTGTCCATTTGTAGTATGACGGATCAGAAGTACGTACTTCTCTACTCCAGTCATAAGAGAACCCAATGTTATCCATTTGCTCACGATAACGATTGATATTTACCTCAGTCGTAACAGCAGGATGCTGACCAGTTTGAATGGCATATTGCTCTGCAGGAAGTCCAAAAGAATCATATCCCATCGGATGCAATACATTGAAACCTTTCAAACGTTTATATCTTGAAAAGATGTCCGAAGCAATATATCCCAGCGGGTGACCAACGTGCAGCCCCGCTCCGGAAGGATAAGGAAACATATCCAATACATAGTATTTTGGCTTTTGATGCGTATCGGACGTTTTATACGTTTGATGATCCGCCCAAAATTTTTGCCACTTTTTCTCTAATGATTTGTGATTATACTCCATTTTTATTCGTAAGGAATTTTTATGACTTGCGAAATTACGATTTTAATACTGAAATGTGATAAAAGTTTTGTAGTTTGAACAATAAATTATAGTATTGAAAAGTTAATTAAACATAGGAAGAAAACAGCGTTCGAATAGATTTTATCAAAGTAATTACAAGATTAATTCGAAATCTTCCACTCAAATAGTTACTTTCGCAAATAAATTTTTGCTTATTATGTCAGAATACGAATTAAGCACACAAAAAAGAAAAACAAAATCTGTATATGTATCTACGGTTATCAGTATCGCTCTCGTGTTGCTGGTAACAGGTATGTTGGGGTTACTCTTGGTGCACGCTAAAAATCTTTCGAAATACGTTAAGGAAAATATCGTCTTAAATGTCATCGTAAATGATGGCACAAGTGAAGGTGATGTCCTTTCACTACAAAAAGACCTTGAAAAAGATCCTTACGTACTTCGCACCGAATATATCAGTAAAGAATTGGCTGCAAAAAACTTGAAAGAAGATCTTGGTGAAGATTTCGTACAATATCTGGGGCATAACCCACTATTGCCTTCTTTAGATGTTTACATGAAAGAGAATTATGCCAATACAGATAGCATTAAAACTTTTATTGAAAAGATTTCCAAAAACAATAAAATTAAAGAAGTTGTATACCAAGAGTCATTAATTGACATGGTCAACAAAAACGTACGCATCATCGGAATGATTGTTCTTGCTTTTGCGGTTATCTTACTGATTATCGCCGTAGCTTTAATCAATAATACGATACGTCTTGCGATCTATTCGCAGCGTTTCTTAATTAAAAGTATGCAATTGATTGGGGCGACTAAAAACTTTATTCGTAAACCATTTATAACATATGGCATCATTCATGGTTTATTGGGATCTTTGATCGCGATTTTACTGCTCATTCTAACGCTGAAATTTGCACAACAGCAAATACCGGAACTGGTTTTTTTACGCAACTGGTTTGAATTTGCAGTGATCTTTTTAGGCGTAATCCTGATTGGAATTCTCATTTCGGGACTTAGCACCTATTTCGCAGTAACAAAATATTTAAAGGCACAATCTAACGATTTATACAGATAAAAATGGCTCAAATAAAGAAATCTACTGAATCAGTCAATAAAGGTTCATTTGTATTCTCCAAAGTAAATTACCAACTGTTTATAGCGAGCTTAGCTATTGTAGTCATTGGCTTTACATTGATGTCTGGTGAAACTGACATTTATAGTTTTACCAAGATCACCTTGGCCCCTATTGTTGTTGTTCTTGGGTTTGCGATCGGATTCGCGGCAATCCTATATCGTCCGAAAAACAAATCAAATTAAAGCGTAATCTTACCTCAAACAGATGTCTATTATTGAAGCTATCATCCTTGCTATCATTGAAGGATTAACGGAGTTTTTGCCTGTGTCTTCGACAGGTCATATGATCATTGCTACTGCCCTAATGGGTATTCAACCATCGGCTTTTGTCAAATTATTTACAATTGTCATCCAGTTAGGAACGATATTATCCGTATTGGTGTTATACTACAAGCGTTTCTTTAAAACACTATCATTTTACTACAAATTGATCATTGCAGCTATCCCCGCCTCTGTGTTGGGCTTGTTATTCAACGATTATATTGATGCATTACTGGAGAGTCCATTAATGGTCGCCGTGATGTTGGTCGTCGGCGGTCTCGTTTTACTTTTTGTTGACAAGTGGTTCAACAAACCAACTGTTGAAGATTCGGACAAGGTTTCCTACAAACAAGCTTTTATGATCGGGGTATACCAATGTCTTGCATTAATTCCGGGTACCTCAAGATCTGCAAGCACAATTATTGGTGGTATGGCCGAGAAACTAACACGTAAAGCTGCTGCGGAATTCTCCTTTTTCCTTGCTTTGCCTATGATGTTTGGCGCTTCTGCCGTAAAGCTTTTAAAGTTCTTTAAAGAAGGTAACACCTTCACGGGAGAAGAACTTAATTTGCTTATTATCGGAAATCTAATTGGTTTCGTTGTTGCAATCGTCGCCATTAAGTCTTTTATCGGCTTTTTAACCAAATATGGTTTTAAAGCATTTGGTTGGTACCGAATCATCGTTGGTGTAATTATTCTTGCCCTCCTACTTTCGGGTCATAGTTTACAAATTATCTAAAATCTTTGGATGGAAAATATAGAGGTTAGTGAAAACTCAGCAAAGTTCAACTTTGCTGAAGGAGAAATGTTGTTGATCGATAAACCTTTAACATGGACAAGTTTTGACGTTGTTGGTAAAGTTAGAAACTCAATCAAGCCATTAAAATTAAAAGTCGGTCATGCAGGGACTTTAGATCCACTGGCAACGGGGCTACTCATTGTATGCACTGGAAAACTAACAAAAAAAATAGACAGCTACCAAGCTGAGGACAAAGAATACACGGGTTCGATCACCTTAGGAGCGACGACGCCTTCTTACGATCTGGAAACAGAAATTGACCAAACCTTTTCAATCGATCACATCACGGAGGACATGATCTTCGAAGCAGCAAAATCCTTTGAAGGCGATATTCAGCAATTTCCCCCCGCCCATTCAGCCATAAAAATTAATGGCGAACGTGTCTATGAAAAGGCCCGTCGTGGCGAGGAGGTTGAAATAAAGTCCCGCCAGGTACGTATCAATAGCTTTATCATTGAAAGAATCGAGCTCCCCAACGTATATTTTCGTATATCCTGTTCAAAAGGAACTTACATCAGATCGTTGGCCTACGATTTTGGAAAATTCTTACAGAGTGGATCACATCTGAGTTCCTTGCGACGCACCAAAAGTGGAGATTATCGCGTAGAAAATGCTTGGAACCTTGAACAACTTATCGCTGAAATAAAACGTCATAAAGAAATCATTAAATAACTTTACCGTCCCATTTTATTGATTCTTTATCTTATTTTTGCAAAAACTCCTATAAATGAAAATCTACAGAAGTTTAGATGATTTCTCACCAGTTGAAAATGCAGTTGTAACCATCGGTACTTTCGATGGAGTTCATATTGGCCATCAAAAAATATTGGCTCACCTAAAGGAAGCAGCTCATAAAATTAATGGTGAGACAATTTTGCTTACTTTTTTTCCACATCCACGATTGATTATCAATCCAGACGATGATAGTTTACGCCTGATCAACGATATCGAAGAAAAGGTCAGTCAATTAAGCAAAGTAGGAATTGACCACTTAATTATCATTCCTTTTTCCCGTGATTTTTCCAATCAGACTCCGGAAGAATATATTAGCAATGTTCTTGTTGGCAAATTGGGCACAAAAAAGATTGTGATAGGCTATGATCACCATTTTGGCAAAGATCGAAAGGGTTCGATGGGCGATTTGGAGCAGTTTGCATCTATATTTGACTACAGCGTTGACGAAATTCCGGAGCAAGACATCAATGATATTGCAGTGTCCTCCACGCGCGTACGTGAAGCGCTTATAAAAGGCGATATAAGAACGGCTAATCTCTATTTAGGTTATCCTTTTGAATTAACGGGAACGGTGATTAGAGGCGACCAAATTGGTCGTACCATCGGATTTCCAACAGCCAACCTTCAGGTTCACGAACCTCATAAACTAATACCAGCCTATGGTATTTATGCTGTTGAGGTATACATCTATAATCATATCCAAAACATCACTACGGGAGAGTATAAAGAGGAAAGTCCAGTATCCATCGCGAAAGGCATGGGCTATATAGGAACCAGGCCCACTGTCGATGGCATGAATCGGGCTATTGAAATCAGCCTATTCGATTTCGATCAGGATATTTATGGCAAGACACTCCGCGTAAAGTTCCTTCATTTTATCCGACACGATGAACGATTTGACTCACTTGAAGAAATGAAAGCTCAGATCAAAGCAGACGAAGTCGAAATCAGAAGTCTTATTGGTTAGAACAAGTCTGTTAGCTATAAAACAAAAAAGCGGGAATTCCCGCTTTTTTGTTTTATAGCTATTTTTTCTCTTCCTTGCAAAAGAAGATATTATTTAATAAACGCCTCTATACCCAATCTGTAGCTATCCAGGCCAAAACCACAGATCACCCCTCTACAATTCTTTGCGAGGAACGAATGATGACGAAATTCCTCTCTTTGATGGACATTGCTTATGTGAACTTCAATAACAGGTGTTGTGATTGCTGCGATTGCATCCCCAATCGCAACTGAAGTGTGAGTATACGCTCCGGCATTCAACACAATTCCATCAAATTCAAAACCGACTTCGTGTATCTTATCGATTAATCCTCCTTCAGAATTGCTTTGAAAATAGGCTAATTCCACTGTTTCAAATTGTTGTTTTAGTTCTTCAAAATAGCTCAGGAAGTCCTGGCTACCATAAATTGATTTCTCCCTTACACCCAACAAATTTAAATTTGGGCCATTCAGTACGAGGATTTTTTTCATTGGAATAACATTAGTTTTGTGCTGGTCCATTGGCTAACTAAGCGAACCCATGCCATTTTCTGTTTAAGCAAATCGTTTTTAAGCCCTAACACATCATAAGAAGGGATCGTCCACGATCGGATATTTATTCTAATTGTATCCAAGTTGTCTTCCCTAATTGTCAATTTGTGCTAAAACTATATTTAAAAATAAACTATATTGGTTTTACAGCATTTATCGCCAAAACAATATAGTTTATTTTAATTATAGATCGGTTTATAAAAATTTCTATAAATCGTTATAAATTGCCCGGAAACTTGAACGAAGTCCAAATGACACTACGCCGGATTTATTGACTACAGGTGTTTCATATTGTGCTTTTGCGTAACGTTGGGTATAACCAAGTTCTAAACGGAGGTTATACTTGGGATTAAGCACATAGGCAGCCTTAGCATCCGCATAATAGATATTATTCTTTATTCCTTGGGCAATATGATTTCCATATAGATTTGGTATTGTATTATAGGATTGGAAGATGTTACCGCCCATATTACTTCCATCAGGCAGATCAAGTCCATTTTGGGTAAACATACCCTGTAACGAAAAGTCCCATCTATCCCATGCATAATTCACAAGGCCAACAAGCTCTCTAAAGTTTGCCCCTTTCGGATGAGCCAATGGCTCGGCATTGTTACTATAGTTTGAATACGACTTAAAGTGTGCGTAAGTATATGGTCTGGCTGTATTATACTCGGCTAAAAAGTTCAGGTTTTTCACACCAAACATATCATATCCCCTGACACCAAGTTGTGCTCCCCATTTGTTATGCGCATATCCATTCCCAGCAAAAAACTCTTTGGCGGTAAACTCCCCCAATAAGAACTGACCATATGCCGTCAAATTATAGGGTAGTTTATATTTGGAAGTTAACCCCAAAAACATTTTGTCTGGCGAAGTACGATTATTATTTTCAACAGGTCGGATAAAGATAATAGGACTAATATAACTGAAATCAAAACCTCTTTTACCTGCATCGTCTTGCGCAGCCCAAACAACAGATTGGAAAAAGCCAATTGATAATTTATTGGTCACATTCCAGTCCAGATATTGGAAAGCCCCCCATTTTTTACCATCGCCCAAACGCTTGTTCGGTTCACCCTCCATCGGATATGTACCTGTTAAATCCTGTCTAGGATGCGTCGGATCATTCATATAGGCCCAAATCGACGTATATTGAACATTCCCTATCGTCCCTGTTAATTTCAGATGCGCATAATTCGATGAAAAATCAGAGAGAAGCATGGATCTATATCCATCCCCAATGAAGTTTTTGTCGTAAGCCAAAGTTGCCTGAATATACTTATGCGCGTCATAGGTCATACTTGCTGTCGCATACATCCAATCCATTTTATTGTTGGACTTAAATTTTGAGTTCGCCTGCCCCGGCACAACTTTATTGGCTACGATATAGTCATCCAAATATTTGGGAAATACCGCCTGACTTTCAAATGCGGAAGTATTGAATGTAAATTTATTACCCACGTTCAATCCCACCTGAAATCCTCTGCTATTCATCCATGTCCGACGCTTGTCACCTAACATATCCTTTCCAATATAAAGATCCGGTAAAAAATCAGCATAGAATGTATAATCTTCTTTCTCAACCTGCACCAGATGTTCATTAAAAATCTTACGCATAAACCAATTGGACGAAGAAACAGGCTTATTGGATTGGATTGAATCAAACTTGGCTAACAATAAAGAGTCTTTGATGACGAATGGTTTAGCAGCAGTGTGCATTCTCGTCTCAGTAGAATAAACCGCATCGTTCATTTTTTGATAAAAATGATACGAATAAGGCTGACTCTTGATCTGGGCAAAACCGCCGAAGGAAATACCTACCCCCATGCTTGCCAGCACAATTCGGAGTAAATTATTATTTTTTGTTATATTAAGCCTCATAAAATTATTTCAAAGATTATTTTTTCTAGCAAAATGCATTCCTAAACGCAAATTAACCGAATAAAAATGACTTTATTCCTATGTTCAGTCAATTTTATAATGCTAAATCGTATTTGCTATTCCTTTTATTCAAAAATATTTATATCTTGCATTTTAGTAAATAACCTTATAACATAAAAATCAGTCCTAGCAAGCATGAAACGCAGAACATTTATCCAAAACGCAAGCCTGTTAACCGCGGGTGCACTTACAAGCAAATTTTCATTTGCTCAAGAACATTCTTTTCCCACTGTACGAACAAGTAAAGAGAAAAGACTTTTCTCGAGCAAGGTCATCGAAGATGCAATTGTAGAATTTCAGAAAAATGTTAAAAATAAGGAACTGGCTTGGTTATTTAACAACTGCTTTCCTAATACCTTAGATACTACCGTATTTCCCTATGTTCAAAACGGAAGAAATTATACCTATGTAATTACAGGGGACATTGATGCCATGTGGTTGCGTGACAGCAGTGCACAGGTATGGCCATACCTTCCTTTTATGAAAAAGGACAAAAAACTACAGGATCTTATTGTTGGCTTAATCCAAAAGCAGAGTAAATGTATCAATATTGATCCCTATGCCAATGCATTTTATAACGATCCGACCAAAAAAGGCGAATGGTTCAGTGATCACACAAATATGAAACCTGGAATCCATGAACGAAAATGGGAAATCGATTCATTGTGTTATCCAATTCGATTAGCTTATCATTATTGGAAAGAAACGAATGACAATAGCCCGTTTAATGAAGAATGGTTAGAAGCGCAACATAAAATATATCAGACTTTTGTTGAGCAACAGCGTAAAGATAGTCTAGGCCCGTACAAATTTGAACGTACAACCTCCAGAGGCTCCGATACATTACAAGTAGATGGCTACGGATATCCTGTAAATCCAGTTGGTTTGATCTGCTCCAGTTTTCGACCGTCAGACGATTCTACCATTTTCTCCTTTCTTATTCCGTCCAATTTATTTGCGATCGTTAGCCTTAGACAATCTGCCGAAATTTTGAAAAAGGTTAAAAATGAACATGAACTAGCTGTCAAAATGGAAGCTCTTGCGAATGAGGTCGAAACAGCAGTCAATACATATGGTATCATCGACCATCCGACACTAGGCCGGATATATGCCTTTGAAGTAGACGGTTTTTCGAGCCATCTTATGATGGATGATGCAAATATTCCGAGTTTATTGGCTCTACCTTATTTAGGGGCTGTCGATCTAAATAACGAAGTTTATCAACGTACACGTAACTTTGTTTTGTCTGATAAAAATCCATTCTTTTTTAAGGGAACAGCAGCAGAAGGTATTGGCGGACCTCACATAGGAAGAGATATGATCTGGCCGATGTCCATTATTATGCGAGCGCAAACTTCGACAAATGATGACGAGATTCGCAATTGCATCAAAACGCTGGTCAATACGCATGGCGGAACTGGATTTATGCATGAGTCTTTTCATAAAAACGATCCTAAAAAATTCACAAGACATTGGTTTGCTTGGACAAATACATTATTTGGCGAATTAATTTGGAAAATATACAAAGAGAAACCATCTTTGCTTCAATAAAGCTGAAACTTGTAACACAATGTTATAAGTGGAAGAGCTTATAACATTGTGTTATGGATAACTTATCAAAACCAGGTCCGATTGGCATTTTTGATTCCGGTTACGGAGGACTCTCCGTATTTAAGGAAATTCAACATCTTTTACCTCAGTACGATTATATCTATTTAGGGGACAATGCTCGGGTCCCTTATGGTACACGGTCTTTTGAAACCGTTTATAACTATACCAAACAATGTGTTTTTAAACTTTTTGATCTAGGCTGTAACCTTGTTATTCTGGCATGTAATACAGCTTCAGCAAAAGCATTAAGAACCATACAACAACATGATCTACCGCCGGGAAAGAGAGTCCTCGGCGTCATCAGACCCACTACCGAAATTGTACACAATTTTACGAAAACTAATAAGATCGGGATTTTAGCTACTACGGGAACGGTAAAATCTGAATCCTATAAAATAGAAATACATAAATTTAATCCAGAAATAGAAGTTTTTCAACATGACTGTCCTTTTTGGGTCCCTTTAGTAGAAAATAACGAAATCAATACAGAAGGCGCTCATTACTTTGTAGAAAAAGATATACGGGAACTTTTACAACAGTCCGATCAGATCGACGCTATTGTGCTTGCCTGTACCCACTATCCATTATTGCTGCCCGTAATCAAAAAATATACACCAAGCAATATCAATATCATTTCTCAGGGTCCAATTGTTGCAAATAGCTTAAGGGACTATCTCCATCGTCATCAGGAGATTGAAACTATTTGTTCCCAAAATGGACAATTGGCCTTCTATACGACAGATGATCCAAGAGACTTTGAAAGTAAAGCAAAAATATTTTTTGGAAAGCCAATAGCCGCAAGCCACATCAGTGTTTAACAAATAAAAGGCAATGATTTTTAAAACTTTTACTCCCTGGTCTTCGTTATGTTGATAAAAAGGCTAGTACAATGAAAAAGAACTTTATAACCATTGCTTACAATCAGGATACACAACATTGTGAATCCAAAGAATTTTCAAGTATTCAGGAAAGTGCAGATTATTTTAAAACTTTCGAGACATCTGCCCAGCCTAACTATGTACCGGTGTGTATCTACAATTTAAACACAAACACGATTCTAGATATAAGTGATTATTATGTAAACAAGGAAACTGAACTCCACCGAATCGTAAAACACTGCCTGGCGGAAAAATAACTCTTTTAATATTTAAAATCTATTGGCTGGCTAGCATCCTCCCTTTCTTATTAATAGAGTTATATATTTATATTATTACATTCTATAAAATAATATTTCATTAATTTTTAATATCTTCAAGCAGATAATCAGACCAAAAACAAGTCACAGATAATGAAAACCAAACTGACAATAAGCCTCTTAACAGTATCTTTAGGATTAACCGCATGTAATTCCAACCATGCGAATTCAAATTCGAGTTCGGATAGCAGCGCAAACGCTGCAACTGACACAACAAGTTACCCTCCGGTAGAAACACAGAAGGCAAACACAAATTATAAACCAGCATTTGCCGGACAAACGAGAATTCAGGGTGCAAAGACAAGCACGCCGTTCGAAGGTAAAGTAATTGCTGAGGGATTAAAATCTCCGTGGGGCATAACTGCGCTGCCTGATGGCCGATTATTAATCTCAGAAAAAGAGGGGAATTTTCGCATTGCAACGGCGGACGGTAAATTAAGTGACCCAATAAAAGGTTTACCTCAAGTCAATAGCAGTGGGCAAGGTGGACTTCTGGGATTACGTCTTGATCCAAAATTCGAATCAAACCGTATGATTTATTGGGTTTTCTCTGATAATACCGCTGCTGGGACGTTGACGGCTGTTGCAAAAGGAAAACTGTCTGCAGACGAGAAATCGATAGAAGGTGCCAAGGTGATCTATCAAGCTACTCCGGCTCATAAAGGAAATCTGCACTATGGTGGTCGTATTATCTTTGATAAAGAAGGAAATATTATTTTGAGTACGGGTGAAAGATCTGATTTGGTTACAAGACCATTGGCACAAGATCTTAATGCAGCATTGGGCAAGATCTTACGCATCACCACTGAGGGACAGCCTGCTCCAGGAAATCCATTTATAGGCAAGCCAAATGTCCGTCCGGAAATTTACAGTTATGGACACCGCAATCCTCAAGGGCTTGCCTTAAATCCGGAAACCGGCGATCTTTGGGAAACCGAATTTGGTCCACGGGGCGGCGACGAGCTGAACCGAATTGAAGCTGGCAAGAATTATGGATGGCCAACGATTACGTATGGTATAGAGTATAAAGGCGATAAAGTTGGCGCGGGTATACAACAAAAAGACGGTCTGGAACAACCTGTCTATTATTGGGATCCGGTCCTCTCTCCTAGTGGAATTACATTCTATACCGGACAGAATATTCCAGAATGGAAGAATAATCTCTTTATTTGCGGTTTGAGCAGCATGCACATTGCCAGAATTATACTGAAGGATAACAAGGTGGTTGGAGAAGAGCGTCTATTAGGTAGTGAAGGACAACGATTTAGAGATATCACGCAGGGAAAAGATGGCGCGCTGTACGCTATCACAGATATCGGAAAATTATATAAAATTGATAAAAAATAAATTCCTTGATTCGACGCAGCCCCTCTCAAATGGGCTGCGTTTTATTTTGACTTGGCCCTCAAAAACACACTTTCAACTACTTTTATTGACCTTATTTTCTATATTTCTTTTCGAACATGACAAATATCATAGTTTGGCTCGATTATTGATCATCTATTAGCGAATCAATAAATTATTATATGGTAAAAAAAGAAAAAATGAAAAAATTATTAGAAATTAATCCCTTGTCATTCTATATGACCAACTGGGGATTCGTAAACAACACCGCCCCAAAAAGAACGCGCAAAACCTGCCAATCTTCTCCCAAAAATTAAGCGTTCTTGCTTAAACAATTCAATTAAAATTTATTAAAATCATCTGCTGATATCCTCCATACGGATATTAAGTAAGAGATTTATTTCTTTTACTAAATCCGTATGGAAAGACATTAAGCTATGCGAAAAAATAGGCCAATAAGATCACGATAATAATACAAGCAATCATAATGTATTTATTCAATTGGCTATTTTTCTCTCCTTCGTCACTTTTATAGTGATAATCTCGTTTGTTGGGCAAATTCATAAGCTTGTTTTTATTCATGATGAAGTTACGGACTTTTTTCCATATTATTCGTGATGATAAGGCTCCCCCTTCATGATGGAAAAAGCACGATAAAGCTGCTCTGTAAAAAACAAACGAATCATTTGGTGCGAAAACGTCATCTTCGATAAAGCGATTTTTGATTTTGCCCGATCGTAAATCTTTTGGTCAAACCCATAGGGGCCTCCTATAATAAATACCAAATGCTGAACACTTTGTACCATCATTTTTTCCAAATAAGCTGAAAACTCCAAGGAGCGAAATTCTTTTCCATGTTCGTCTAGCAGAACTACTAGATCTTGTGGTTGTAGCTGTTTCAAAATCAGCAAAGCCTCTTTATCTTTTTGCTGTTCAGCAGAAAGATTCTTGACATTCTTGATATCGGGAATAACGACAATACTGAAGTTCACATAAAACTTTAATCGCTTAATGTACTTTTCAATACCTTCAATTAGGTATTTGTCATCCGTCTTACCTATACAAAGTAATGTTATTTTCATCGAAATATATTATTTGTTTTTGCTATCAATAGCCAAATAAAAGCTAACTTGCTCGATCCAAAATAATGAATATCCATTAGCTTCCTGTCATTGTCGAAAAACTGATCACCAACTTTTGTCTAAGACCTGTTATACTAAGTCTAAAAGCTACCATTCTAATAAACCCAAAGGCGCACAAAGTTCCGATTTTATTTAAAATAAAAACAATCAAAACGACAAAAAAACATTAACCCCATTTGTTCATTTAGTTTTAAAACATTTATTTTTGCGTACCCCCTTAATACATCACTTTGAAAATGGATAATAACCTTGTTTTACTAGCGAAAACAAGCCGGACGCGGTAAACGAAAAAACCGAATTTAAATCATTCGGTTTTTTCTGTTATTTAGGAATACTTATGTAAAATTAACCACTAAAATGGCGCATCATCAGGCATATCGTTCATTCGGGAGGGCATAGTAATACCTCCACTAAAACCTCCAGCACTAAAATCATCTGCAAAGTTTGGCGACGGATTCAAGGCCGAAGCAGAAAATGTAGCCGGCGCATCACCGAATCCATCTCCACCACCCATACCCGAAAACTCATCTTCTAAATCCACAAACTTCACAAATTTACCCACAAAGCGAAGTGGAACAATTCCGGTCTCACCATTACGGTGTTTTGCAATAATAACTTCACCGACACCGGCAGTAGGACGTCCCTCTTCATCTTCTGTCAAACCATAATATTCAGGTCGATATAAGAAAAGAACCATATCAGCATCCTGTTCAATAGAACCAGACTCCCGTAAATCGGACAACATAGGACGCTTACTATTGCCCGGTCTTGACTCTACTGCACGGCTCAATTGCGACAATGCAAGCACGGGGATATTTAATTCCTTAGCTACAGACTTCAACGCGCGCGAAATACTACCAATCTCTTGTTCCCGGTTACCCCCGCCTTTACCGTCTGCTTTACCGTGCATTAACTGCAAGTAATCGACGATCACCATTTGGATATCGTATTGTGCTTTTAGACGCCTACATTTTGCTCTAAATTCGAACACGTTCAACGCCGGCGTATCATCAATAATAATAGGCGCATCAGTTAATCGACCAATTCTCGAATGTAATTGTTGCCATTCATGATCAGCAAGATTTCCTTTTTTCAATTTCTCTTGCTCAATTTCGGTTTCACCAGCGATTAGACGATTGACGAGCTGAACAGATGACATCTCCAGCGAGAATACGGCGACTGCTTTACCGTGTTCCACAGCGGCATTACGCGCGACAGAAAGTACAAATGCAGTTTTTCCCATCGCTGGACGTGCTGCAATAATAACAAGATCAGAAGGCTGCCAACCTGAAGTCATACGATCCAAGGCTGTTAAACCCGAAGGCACACCTGTTAGACCATCTGTGCGATCCCGGAGCATTTCAAGATTAGAAATCGCCTCACGCATAATATCATCCATCTTTCTTGAATCTCTTCGCAAGTTATTTTGCGCGATATCAAACAAGCTTTTTTCGGCATGATCCAAAAGATCGAAGATATCTGATGTTTCATCATATGAACTATTGATAATTTCGGTAGAAACCTTAATAAGCTCACGCTGAATATATTTTTGAGAAATAATACGGGCATGATACTCAATATTAGCTGCAGAAACCACGCGATCTGTCAATTGCGTAATATAGTAGGCACCGCCGACCATTTCAAGAGCCCCCATCCGTCTAAGTTCCGAGGTAACTGTCAATATATCAATTGGAGAAGTCTTTTGAAAGAGGCCAAAAATCGCTTCAAAGATCTTTTGATGTGATTCTTTGTAAAACGATTCCGGTTTTAGAATATCAATAATTTCACTCAGTGCATTTTTCTCCAGCATCAAAGCCCCCAAAACAGCTTCTTCAAGGTCCACTGCCTGCGGCGGAAGCTTACCCAAACCGCTCACCAAATTATTTAATTTGGTACGACGTTCGCCATAATTACCCCGTTTGTTATTATCCGTGTTATTCGCTTCAAAATTACTGTCGTTCATCATGATATTATATCAGAAATATAGCTTTGCTATCCTTATAAATTTTAGATAGGATAACAAATGTATAAAAAATAAAATTCACCACCATGAGGATTTACAAACAGGGAAATTCGACGATCAGATCCGAACCCTCAAAAAGCTTTGATGGACACAGATTTACAGGATTAGTTTTCAACACCTACTGTTGAAAAGATGTTGAAAATAAAAATTTACCACTCAAAATCAATACTTTAAAAAAATGTTAATAACTTAAACTATTGTGAATAAGCAAAATGGTCAAAAACAAATCAATATCCTCCACTACCATCAAAATAAACTGACTTTGATATGAAAACAAATCCCTTTTTTAGCACCGAAAAATATTCATATATTGTATCTTTGTAAAATGACGCACGATTCCTCAACACTAAAGCCCTACAAAGACGCCAACGATGGGAAGAAGAAACAGGTAGCAGATATGTTTGACAATATCTCGCATTCCTATGATTTTTTGAACCATTTCATGTCTTTGGGTATTGACATTATATGGCGTAAAAAAGCCATCAATTCCTTAAAGTCCATAAAACCGCAACTGATGTTGGATGTAGCGACAGGAACTGGTGATTTTGCACTGGAATCAATTAAAATCTTGAATCCAAAAAAGATTATTGGAGTCGATATCTCCCAAGGCATGCTTGAAGTCGCCAAGAAAAAGATTGCAAGCAAGGGATTAGCGAATCAATTTGAAGTTCAGTTAGGAGATTCTGAGCGGCTTCAATTCGAAGATAATACCTTCGACGCAGTTACTGTAGCATTTGGTGTCCGCAATTTTGAAAATCTGGAAAAGGGCTTATCGGATATATACCGCGTATTAAAGCCTGGTGGGAAAGCTGTTATTTTAGAATTTTCTAATCCGAAAAAGTTCCCCATTAAACAATTGTATAATTTTTATTTCAAGTTTATCACACCAACCATTGGAAAATTCTTTTCAAAAGATTCCAGTGCATATGAATATTTACCGGAATCCGTTGCTCAATTTCCGGACGGCCAAAAGTTCGTGGCCATAAACAAAAAAGCTGGTTTTAATGAAACTATTGTTAGACCACAGACGTTTGGCATCTGTACCATCTATATTGCTACAAAATAGGGTGACCGAGGCGCTTTTTTTTAGGGAAAATCTGATTAAATTTTAAATACCAACTAGTTACAATATATGACTAAAACAGTTTTTATTACAGGAGCAAGTTCCGGCATCGGTCAGGCTTGTGCCGAAGTTTTAGCGAAAGAGGGGTATAATCTTTTACTTTGCGCGCGCAGGTTAAACCGTTTAGAAACATTAAGAGATACACTACTTGCGGCCTACCCGACTATTCAGATCCATATATTTGAGCTCGATGTCCGAGATGCTAAGCAAGTTGCAAACCAAATTGGAGGTTTGCCCCCCGAATGGAAAAAAATAAATATTCTCATCAACAATGCTGGGTTGAGCCAGGGATTAGATCCTATTCAAGATGGTGATATCGGCGATTGGGACAGAATGATTGATACCAATATCAAAGGCTTATTGTATGTAAGTAAAGCTGTGATACCCCTTATGGATACCGACAACGGCGCTCATATTGTTAATTTAGGATCTATTGCAGGGAAAGAGGTGTATCCGAATGGAAATGTATACTGTGCGACCAAACATGCTGTCGACGCATTGACTAAAGCGATGCGTATTGATTTGCTAACGCAAGGCATTAAGGTAACCTCCATCGATCCCGGAATGGTAGAGACAGAGTTTTCGGAAGTTCGTTTTCATGGAGATCGAGAAAGAGCTAAAAATGTTTACAATGGTGTACAACCTCTAACAGGGAAAGATATTGCGGAAACGATCCTTTTCGTCATTACCAGACCAGCACATGTTAATATCAACGATCTCTTAATCATGCCTACAGCGCAGGCCACAGGCACACTTGTCAATCGAAAATAATTCAAATATCATGTCATTAGAAATACAAATAAATCAAGACATTAAGGCAGCAATGATCGCAAAAGACACGGCAAAATTACGTGGTTTACGTGCGATTAAAGCAGCTATCCTCTTAGCGAAAACAGAAAAAGGTCATGCAGAAGATCTTAGCCAGGAGGCGGAGATTAAAGTGTTACAAAAACTTGTCAAACAACGTCGCGAATCTGCTGAAATTTATAAGACGCAAAACCGTGAAGATCTGTATGAAATTGAAGTTGAGGAAGAAAAAGTAATCGAGGCTTACCTACCCAAACAGTTAAGCAAAGAAGAAGTTGAAACCATTGTCAAAGCAATTATCGTAGAAACAGGAGCTTCTTCCATTAAAGATATGGGTAAAGTAATGGGTGCAACAAATCAAAAGCTTGCAGGACAAGCTGATGGCAAAACAATCTCTGAAGTCGTTAAAAGTCTTCTCGCATAAAAGTTTTCAAATCACTCGAGTCAAATTAAATCGGGTATGTCTTCCCTGATATATCGATTTAATTTGACTCTTTTTTTTATTTTAATGATGGATTTTCAGTGGAACCTCAAGAAGTTTGATGAACTCAACAATAAAGAACTGTATCGTATCTTAAAGCTTCGAATGGAAGTTTTTGTTTTGGAACAAGAATGCTTATATCCTGAATTGGACGATAAGGACTTTGCTTGTCTCCATCTTTGGGCGGAACACAATGATGATATCATTGCATACACGAGATTAGTTCCCCCTGGTCTCTCCTATCCGCAGGCTTCCATCGGTCGGGTCATTGTCGCTGAGCAAGCTCGCGGAACCGGTTTGAGTCAACAATTAATGATTCATTCCATCGAATCTCTCTATAAAGAATTTGGTGAAGGCGAGATACAAATAGGCGCACAATTTCATTTAAAATCCTTTTATGAAAAATTAGGGTTTAAACAAATCTCCGAGCCCTACCCTGATTACGGAATCCTTCATATTGATATGATTAAACCCACAATTTAGTAAATTCAGGCATGCAAAACGTTGTCATCATCACGGCCGCTCTATTTGGCAGCCTCGCTATTATCCTAGGTGCATTTGGAGCCCATGCGTTCAAAAAAATCCTATCCGCTGAAAAACTGGAATCCTTTGAGGTCGGCGTGCGATATCAAATGTATGCTGCACTAACCCTATTGATTCTAGGATTCAATTTTCGGTTTGAGCTTCAGTCTGAACGAGTGGCATTTTATCTGATCACACTAGGAACTATTTTATTCTCTGTAAGTATATATTTTCTATCGTTTGCTGAATACTGGAAAAAGAATCTAAAGTTTCTTGGCCCAATTACCCCGCTCGGCGGATTGCTTATGATCGCAGGCTGGGTTGCTGTTATCGTTCGTTTTTTGTAGATTTGAAATAAATATGGCAATGATGTCTGCCCTGAACCGCCCTGATAAGCTGATGACGTCTACTATTTTAGTATAAAACAACAATTTTATATAAAGTGTAGACTTATGGCTATAACACATTCAAATCAAAGCAATCTTCATTTTTTTCTTAAATGGCTTATCTCCTGTAGTGCGATAGGTTTCATTGTCGGATCTGTTTGTGCGTTTTTTCTCTTTTCCCTCAATTGGGTAACGCAGTACCGGGAGGCTCATCCTTGGATAATTTATGGACTTCCCCTAGCAGGATTTGCCATAGCATTGCCCTATAAGTATTGGGGCGATCCATCAAGCAAAGGAAATAACCTGCTGATTGAAGAATACCTTCATCCTCAACGCCGCATTCCGCTTATCATGGCGCCTCTTGTCTTATTCGGAACTTTACTTACACATCTGTTTGGGGGTTCTGCAGGCCGTGAAGGAACTGCTGTACAGATAGGTGGAGCAGTTTCCGATCAGCTTAATCGCTGGTTTGACTTCGATAAAACTGAACGCCGCATCTTAATTTCGATCGGCATCACTGCAGGATTTGCCGCTGTGTTTGGCACCCCGCTCGCCGGAACGATATTCGGCCTGGAAGTCCTACTGATTGGCAAAAAAAGATATTTCGGCATCCTACCCTGTTTATTTACCGCCTATTTTGCGAACTTCAGCTGTCAATTATGGAATATTCCACACAGCCATTATCCAATTCATGATGTTATTCCAATGCTGTCCTTGACCAATATTGGATTTAGCCTCGCCGCAGGTATTCTATTCGGTATTACAGCATGGCTTTTTACATCTGCCAGCGATTTCTTTAGCCTTCAATTCAAACGAATTAAATATCCTCTGCTTAGACCAGTGATTGGCGGTATTATTTTGGTACCTATCATTACGTTATTCCATAGCAGTAACTATATTGGACTTGGTATCCCCATGATTCAGAACGCATTTGTCGATCAGTCGAACTATTATGATTTTATTATCAAATTACTTTTGACGACTTTCACCCTTTCGGCCGGGTTTAAAGGCGGAGAAGTCACCCCCTTATTTTTTATCGGGGCAACCTTAGGTAGTGCATTAAGCACCATTATTCCACTTCCCGTCAGCCTGCTGGCTGCCATGGGCTTTGTAGCCGTATTTTCAGGCGCTACAAACACCCCGCTCGCCTGTATTGTAATGGGTTATGAATTATTTGGGATTCAACCTATTTTATTTATAGCAATAGCGTGTATAGTCGCTTTTTTATTTTCCGGAAAAAAAGGAATTTATATCGCGCAAAAAGGCGGTTTAAAGGAAAAATTATACCGCAGGCTAAATTTATAAACAAGCAATACGCTTTCAGCTTCTTTGTCTATCTCCTTGTGTTCCATTATGGACTACTTCAAATAAACACAAGATCGGACAAAAAAACATGCTAAAAAGAAGAGTGCAGATTACAAGAATGGATAGATGACATCTGAACTACAGTAGTTTTCCGTGCAGAAAGAATGCTGCAACAGTAAAATAGATAATCAATCCGGAGACATCCACCAACGTTGCAACAAACGGCGCTGATGCTGTCGCTGGATCCAAACCGAACCGACGTAGGATAAATGGAATAAACGATCCCGACAAAGTTCCCCATAAAACAATAAACAATAAGGAAACCGCAACCGTAAAGCCAATTGAAATCCAATAAGGACCATAGTCATATAGACCAAGAAAATGCCAGGCCAATATCCGTAGAAATCCGATCGAACCTAATATCCCACCTAAAATTAAACCGGAAGAAACTTCGCGCTTCATCACATACCACCAATCTTTAAGCTTTAACTCTCCGAGCGCCATGGCACGAATAATTAAAGATGCCGCCTGCGACCCCGAATTACCTCCACTGGATATAATTAAAGGAACAAACAAAGCAAGCACAACCGCTTTTTCCAATTCCCCCTCAAAAAAGCCCATTGCTGAGGCTGTAAGCATTTCGCTAAAAAACAAAATGATTAACCAGCCAGCTCTTTTTTGAATCAATTGCAACAAGGGGGTTTTGGTATAAGCCAGATCCAATTCTTCCATCCCTCCAAATCGCTGGATATCTTCTGTATCGCGATCTTCAATTCGGTCCAACACATCATCAAATGTCACAATTCCAACCAACACCCCTGCTTCTGTAACGATAGGCAAAGCACTGCGGTCATATTTTTGAAAAATCTCGAAGGCCTCTTCCATGGGTGTAGAGGCTTTAATCGCGGCAAAATTGTAGTCAATTAAGTCGGAAATCTTAGTAGAAGAATCCGATAGTAGTAATTGACCAATTTTCAAGTCATCGATCAATACGTTTTTCTCATCAACTACATAAATAAAATTGAGCGTTTCAGCTTTCCTTCCAAAAACTTTAATATGCCGAAAGACATCATCAACAGTATAATAAGGACGAACTTGCACATACATTGGTGTCATAAGTCGGGCTATACTATCCTCTTTATATCCGATCAGCTCCAAAGCCATTTGCTTCTCGCGCTCATTCAATAGATTGATCAGATATTTAATCAGATCATCCGGCAATTCCGACAATAATTCATTCCGGGTATCCGGCTTCAAATTATTCAGCAATTCGGACAGCTCATGCTCCGTCATGGATTTGATCAACGTATATTGAACATCCATTTCAAAAAAAGAAAAGATCTCCAATCTATCCTCCAAAGGATAGTCCATAAACTCTTGATGTTGCTCCCCTTTACTTAAACGCGATATTTCTTCCGCGATATCGGCCGGGTGTAATGCTGAATTTTGTTCCATTGGAAGAAAATTTTAATGGATTTAGCGCAAAAGTAGCTTATTTTGTATTATTTTCAACAATCTGAAAAACTATTTTTTCCAATGGGAATTAGGGCCAGCTTTTCATAAAATCGTCTACCACTGTGCTGAACGGTCCATTTGACGTTCCTTGCCCATTAACTTTACAATAGCTTAAAAATTAATTAATCCAGGTGCTAGCTCTACAGGTTCAAGCCCCGCCTTAAACAACCGTGCTTTTAAACCACCTTGCAGTACAATGGTCCCGTCATTTACGTGTAGCCAGCTACCTTCACGCAAGCCTATAACAGGTTGGCTGTTCAATTGATGAAATTCCTGAATTCGCGTTTCCCTCGTCTCTCCTTTATGTGTAGAATTTGGATCTGGATCCAAATAATGTGGATTGATATTAAAAGGTAAGAAACCAAGTGCGTTAAAACTAGGCGGATAAACAATAGGCATATCATTCGTGGTTCCAATTGTTAATCCGGTCAAATTGGACCCCGCGGATGTGCCCACATATGGAATCCCCTTTGCTACTTGTACGCGCAGTTGCGGAACCAAATCCAGATCATACAGCGTTTTTAAGAGTAAAAATGTATTTCCTCCACCAATAAAAATAGCTTTAGCATCCTGAATAGCCTTCTTCATATTGTCAAACTCATGGAGCCCCCTAACCGTCACGCCCTCATCTTTCAGGGCATCTTGTACCTTAGCGGTATAAGCATCAAAGGAAATTCCTGAAGGTCTCGCAAAAGGGACAAACAGCAATTCGTCTGACTGAATAAATTCGACAAAATCGTGCTTAATATAAGCTAAAAACTCACTCCCATGGATCGTGCTTGTACTTACGACCAATAACTTGTACGCTGGATTAATCTTCATCTTCTATCGTTAAAACATTAAATAAAAAGTACCTTTGGCTTTATTAATTGCGAGGCCAAAGGTACAGTTTTCGTTCCTTACTATAGGCTATTTCTTATCAGCAGGCTTTTTTTCTGCACCCAATCTTTTATTTTCTTGCAGTGCCTTATGTAAAAGATATTCTATCTGCCCATTAACACTTCTAAACTCATCTGCAGCCCATTTTTCCAATGCTTTGTACATTTGGTCGTCTAAGCGTAGCATAAAGTTTTTCTTATCCGCCATTTCATTTCGTTTATTGGTACAACGTACCTGTATTTACAATTGGTGTCGCTGCTTTCTCTCCACAGAGTACAACCATTAAATTGCTGACCATTGCTGCTTTTTTCTCGTTATCCAACTCTACAATATCTTTCTCAGACAATTTATGCAAGGCCATTTCCACCATCCCAACTGCACCATCTACGATCTTTGCCCTTGCGGCCACAATTGCTGCCGCCTGTTGTCTTTGAAGCATCGCACCAGCGATTTCTGACGCGTAGGCCAAATGGCTGATTCTTGCTTCCTTAATAATAACGCCAGCTGGCGCCAAACGATCCGACAATTCTTGTTCAAGAATATGATTTACGGTATCCCCACCTTCACGCAAGGTGATCTCCGCTCCTTCATCTTCCAAGTTATCGTAAGGAAAGCTTCCGGCCAAATGTCTTACTGCTGCTTCACTCTGCGTGCGTACATAAGATGTGTAGTTACTGACATCATAAGCAGCTTTATACGTGTCACCCACTTGCCACACGATCACTGCCCCAATCTCAATTGGGTTTCCCATCTTGTCATTTACTTTCAGTGTCTGTCCCTGTAAGTTATCCGAACGAAGACTTACTTTAATCGTTGAATACAACGGATTGACAAAAAACAATCCATTTTCCTTAACGGTACCTACATATTTTCCGAAGAAATTCAGCACACGTGAATGATTTGGATTAATAATCATCAATCCCTTTAAAATAAAAAAAGTAGCAATCATTAATACCACTCCCAATACAACATACAGCGAACTTTCTTCTACACTCGCAAATGAAAATATAGCTGCCACAAACGAGACAACAGCTATCAATAAAGCTAAATAGCCTGACATTGGTTTAATTAGTTTTTCCATAATTGTTAATATATATTTGATATCATTTTAATATCATAAAAATACTACAATAATTTTCATATTTCAAAGGAAAATTTAAAATTGCTATTTTTGATCATGCGCAAAAAATCCTTTCTACCCTTAGTCAATTCGACGACAGAAATACTCATCCTTGGCTCGTTGCCCGGAGATAAATCTCTGGCAGAAAATGAATATTATGCACATCCACAAAATCGCTTTTGGAAAGTAATCACCAATTTGTTCAATGCACCGGAACAAACAAATTATACGGAGAAGATAGATTTATTACTCAAAAACAACATTGGTCTTTGGGATGTTTGTGCAGAAGCCTCTCGTCCCGGCAGTATGGATTTAGCCATACAAAATGAAGTTCCGAATCCGATTGACGAGCTGCTGCAAACCTTTCCCACAATCACACAAATTATTTTTAACGGACAAAAAGCGTACAGTTTGTATTTAAAGCATTTCAACAAACGAGAAGACATTATGTACAGATGCTTACCCAGCACAAGTCCGGCCAATGCGAAAAGTAATCTCGAAAATCTAATTCAACATTGGCGCATAATAATAAGTGATTAAATTACACGAATTAGGTTCTTTAATTCAGTCCTATTGCTTATTTTTGCCCTAAGATGTCAGATTTAAAATACAATCAACGAGGCGTATCCGCAGGGAAAGAGGATGTGCACAATGCGATAAAAAATATAGATAAGGGTCTGTTTCCCAAAGCATTTTGCAAAATAATTCCAGATATTTTGGGTGGAGATCCAGACTGGTGTAATATTATGCATGCGGATGGTGCTGGTACCAAATCTTCATTGGCTTATGTATACTGGAAGGAAACCGGTGATATTTCAGTGTGGAAAGGTATAGCACAGGATGCAATTATCATGAATATTGACGACTTGCTTTGCGTGGGAGCCATCGATAACATTCTTTTATCCTCAACGATTGGCAGAAATAAAAATCTTATTCCTGGAGAGGTGATCGCAGAAATCATCAATGGCACAGAAGAGATTCTATCTGAACTTCGGGATTTGGGAATTGGCATCTATTCTACAGGAGGTGAAACGGCCGACGTTGGCGACCTTGTTCGCACCATCATTGTTGATAGTACGGTGACCTGTCGTATGAAACGTGAAGACGTCATTTCAAATCATCGCATCAAAGGTGGCAATGTAATTGTTGGATTGGCATCGAATGGAAAAGCAACCTATGAACAGACGTACAATGGCGGAATGGGTTCCAATGGACTAACTTCTGCACGTCATGATGTATTTAACAAAAAAGTAGCTGAAAAATATCCTGAAGCGTATGATCCAGCTGTTCCTTACGAACTAGTTTTCGCTGGAAGCCAGGACCTCACCAATGAAATCGAAGTTGAAACAGGAGAAAAAATAACTGCGGGTAAGCTTGTTCTTTCGGCGACGCGTACTTATGCGCCTGTTATCAAACAAATACTGGACAAGTATCGTTCACAAATCGACGGAATGGTGCATTGCTCAGGTGGAGCGCAAACAAAGGTTTTACACTTCGTTGATAATGTGCATGTCATCAAAGATAATCTTTTCCCGATCCCACCTCTTTTTGAATTAATACAGAAAGAATCCAATACAGACTGGAAAGAAATGTACAAAGTATTTAATATGGGACATCGTATGGAATTATATGTACCGGAGTCAATTGCATCGGATATCATTGCTATTTCAGAGTCGTTTGGCATTCCGGCTCAAATCATAGGTCGCGTGGAAGAATCTACTGCTAAAAAAGTTACTATAACCTCTCCTTACGGAGAATTTATCTACGAATAAAAGATTTTCATCCCTGTCCCCTGCTTATACAGGCGACAGGGCTATTTTTTCAATTTGGTATAAATGAAAGAGAAACTTCTTGTGGGCTGGAAAGAGACCCTTGATTTACCTGAATTGGGAATATATGGTATAGAAGCAAAAGTCGATACCGGTGCTGCTTCATCGGTACTACATTGCAATTCGTACGAGATCGTTAAGGAAGATGGTCAGGATTGGATTATCTGTGAACTTATAACAAATTTTGGGACAAAAGAAACAAAAACACTGAAGTTAAAACTCTATAGGACAAAACTCGTGAAAAGTTCTTTTGGCCAAGAAGAAAAGCGTTACTATATCCGCACAACAGCAACATTATATAACCAGGTATTTAGCATTAAGATCTCCTTTAGAAATAGATCACAAATGACCTATCCTATGCTGTTGGGTAAAAATTTCTTAAACAAAAGATTTTTGGTCGATGTTTCCAAAGAAAATCTGTCGACGAAGACCCTGGTAAAATAAAACAATTAGCCAAGCTATTTTGTTATCTTAGCACAAAATATATTCAATATACAAATCGTGAAAATTGCCGTATTATCGACAGTAAAGAGTTTATACTCAACTCGTCGTCTCGTAGAAGCCGCACAACAAAGAGGACACGAATGTGTTGTCATCGATCACAGCAAATGTTATGTAGGCATTCAACAAGGTAAACCCAGTATTCATTATAAAGGACAGGATCTCAGTGATATTGATGCCATTATTCCCCGGATAGGAGCATCAGTAACATTCTATGGATCTGCTATCGTTAGACAATTTGAGGTGATGGATGTCATTTCCGCGAATCCCAGTCAAGCCATTACGCGTTCCCGAGACAAATTGAGATGCCTACAGATTTTATCCGGGGCAGGTATCGGACTCCCGATTACAGGATTTGCACGCACAGCCTCCGATGTGGACGATCTCATCAGTATGGTAGGTGGAGCTCCTTTAGTCATTAAACTACTCGAGGGAACCCAAGGTATCGGTGTTGTACTTGCCGAAACCAAAAAAGCGGCCTCTTCTGTTATAGAAGCGTTCTACGGCCTGGGCAATAACATCCTGATCCAAGAGTTCATCAAAGAGTCTAAAGGCTCTGATATTCGTGCATTCGTGGTTGACGGCAAAGTTGTTGGAGCGATGAAACGCACGGCGAAAGAGGGTGAGTTTAGATCAAATATCCATCGGGGTGGCACCGCTCAGATTATCCGGTTAAGTAAAGCTGAAAGAGAAACAGCAATTGCGGCTGCGGCACAGCTAGGACTTACGGTTTGTGGTGTAGATATGATTCCTTCTGACAGAGGCCCTTTAGTACTGGAAGTAAACTCATCTCCTGGTTTGGAAGGCATCGAGAAAGCGACAAAAAAAGATATTGCCTCAGAAATTATACAATATATTGAGAGACAATATGAAGCAAAGCAAGCTCAAATGCCTAAAGTCGTTAAGAAAAAGAAAAAAAGAGAAAGTAAATTATAAAATTACCGGATTAGCAACTAAAAGGGTTGTTCGTATATACGGACAACCCTTTTTAGTTGCTAGATAACCTAGACTCAACTAAAGCCGAATTTCCAATACTCCTTAAATTCGCCTACCGTTGCTTCCAATTTTTACTTATCTTAGGCTAAATTATGAATTAATGAAAAGATTTAGCCATCTTCTATTTGCCTTTGTACTCGTACTAGCTGCATTTTCCTGGTCTTTTAGCCAAACAACTATCCAAAAGACGGCATCGCCAACTTGGCTCCGGCCCACTACAAAAAAGGCCATAAAGCCAAATTTGGATGATATTAGTGATGGATATTACTATGAGCTAATCGAACATCAAATAAACTTGGCTACCCAAACAAAATATTATAAGGACATAAAAGTTCTATTTGATCAGACTGGAATCGAAAATCTGGGGCAAATTCAGGTAACCTTTGACCCGCATTTTCAAAAACTTCAACTACATGAGCTAAAGGTTATTCGCAACGGCAAGGATATTAATCTACTACCGCAAGCAAAATTTAAGCTCCTTGCCTCCGAAACAGAGCTTTCGAGATCTATCTACAACGGAAGTCAAATGGCCCATTATGTTTTGGAGGATTTACGTAAAGACGACAAGATTGTATTTGCTTATTCAATAATAGGTGTAAACCCAGTATTTGAACAGAAATTTTTCGACAGCTACTACTTACAGGGATATGAACCTACAGGTCTGGTCCATCTCAACTATATTGTACCCAATGGTCGCAAACTTCAGTTTAAGAGTTTCAATGGCGCTCCTGAGGTGCAGCAACAGTCAACAGGAAATACAACAAATTTCTTCTGGGAGCTGACGGCTGACAAAACGGTTCAATACGAAGATTATAGCCCGTCATGGTACAGCCCTTTAAAATATATCCAATGCACGGAATTCAATACCTGGCAGGAAGTTGATCAATGGAACCGTAAAATTAATCCCATCCCGCAAATAGCAACGACAAGTACACTGCAAACCTTCGTCAACCAACTTTGGAAAGAGTCCAAAGGACAGCCCTATACATACCTGAAAAAAGCCTGCGACTTTGTACAAAATGAGATACGTTATATGGGTATTGAGATGGGAGAATATTCGCACCGGGCAAATGTTCCAGAAAAAGTATTTTCCCAGCGCTACGGCGATTGCAAGGATAAATCAATGCTGCTGGCTACAATGCTCAAAAACAAGAATATTGATGTAGGACTCGTATTAGCCAATACCTATAAGAATAGAGGCCTGCAGGAAGAGCTCCCCTCGCCCTATGCTTTCAACCATATGGTTATTGAAGTTAATATTGGTGGACGTTCCCAATATATTGACCCCACCATAACTCAGCAGGGTGGAGATATCAAAAACAGGTATTTCCCAGCTTATGGGAAAGTACTCTCCACCATGGGTAGTGGAAAGCTTACAGACGTACCGCAGCATGTTACCGGCAATATTAAAGTCAAGGAAACCTTGACACTGGAAGGCAAATTTGAGGCTACCCTGGATGTCCACACAACTTATGTTGGAAATGAGGCGGACGATATGCGCAGTTATTTTCAAAGTAGCGCCAAAAATGACATACAGAAGCAATACTTAGAGTATTATACAAAGATCTACCCCAAGATCAATAAAACTGGTCATATACAATACAAAGATGATATGGAGAACAATATTGTGGAGGTCATCGAAAAGTATAAAATAAAGAACATTGGAAAGAAGGAAAGCGGATCTACAAAAAAATATATTCCTTTGTTGGGAACAAATATCAATGAAAAGCTTCCAGAGATTATGGAGGATCGTATTGCTCCCCTAAGCCTTTCTTTTCCAACAGATCTAACCTACGAAATGTATATTGTCAACAAAGGCAAAAAGGAATTTGGTAATTACAGGGACAATAGTTATTTTGACAGGACTGCGTATGTCTTCGGTAAAACACTGGAAGTAAATCAAGATAGTATTAAGCTCTCATACACGTTAAGTTTCCACGAACCCTTTGTCGAACAAAAAGACCTGAAACAGTATTATACAGATTTTGCAGATCGTGATGATATCTTTTATAATGGCTTTTATCTTGACAATGACGGATATGTAACAGATGGGATACCTCGCTTAGGAACCCCTTCTTCAGTCAATGAAATTAATTGGTTTTCATTAATCCTATTCGTTCTTCTGGTGCCAGCCATCATCTGGTATATTGTTAAAAAGTATAATAAAACCAGAGCTTTTATCATCAAACCTTATGACGAGATCTATCACGATCAGATCGGCGGATGGATGATCGTGCTGCTTATTGTACTATTTATAAATATAGTGACCCTATCCGGTATATTTTTCTTCCAGCAGTCCTTCTTTAATTTAAATACTTGGCAGGCGGCAGATCAGCTGGAAGGTGTTTCCCCCTTTTTATACAGAACTTTACTATTATTAGAAATAATCGGTAATATATTGGTACTAGCGGGTTTGATTTATAGCTGCATCTTGCTGGTCAAGAAACGCGATATTTTCGCTCAGACCTTCTTTATGGTTGCACTATTTATGGCCGTATTCTGTACTATTGATGGAATTGTATCCCATCTTATGTTCAAAAGTTATTTTGATAAAACAGAAGACTTGTTCACACATTATAAAGATACTATAAAATCAATTTTTTTCTTCTGTATTTGGGGAACTTACGTCTATAAATCGGAACGTGTAAAAGGCACCTGTATTCGGACGTATCAGAACGATGAGATTATTCAGAAGGCTGCGACAGTTCATCCTTTTGATCAAGATTTTCTAAAGCTTTATTCAATTACAAAACAAAGAGAAAACGAAGCTGAGGCGGAATTTCAATCCCAGGGTGATAGAGCCAATAGCAGTCATCCCGAGGATCATCCAGATAAACCATAGTTGCCACCTCGCGTAAAAATGGTTTCGTAAATAATATACGAAACCATTTTTTATGAAAATATGATTTACATTATTTCATCTTCATCACCATATTATCCGCGCCTTCAGTAGACACTTTTACCTGACCAGATTTGTTCTTCGTAGACTTATAATGGACATGGTTTTTGACTCCCTCAATCTGAACGGTCTCTACTGAACCAATATTGACCCTATTGTCTGCTCCCTCTATCGTTACCGTTGCGATGTCATTGCCTGTTACTGTATTCCCCTTCCCCTCAATAATCAATTTGCTCACATTGCCACGAATCACAACTTTATTGTCAGCTCCTTCTATTTGTACGATCTCTCCTCCTTTGGCCTCTATTGTACGGTTATTGTTTACCCCTTCAATCGAGATAACTTTTCCCTGTTGATTAACCACATCGTTCGTTAGAGCCTTGGAAAATGGCTCTTTGGCCGCTATAACCAAGCTTCCGATCAAAAGAAGCGAAAATCCAAATGTAATTGTTCTTAGTTTCATAATGCTCTATTTTCTACAGTTCAACAAAAATCAAACCTAATTTCAGATTTAAAAGGGATATGAGCTGTAATATACTACGTCAATGCCTCAAAAGTATAATTGGGGAATAAGAAATAAAATGAAATACAGCATGTATTGGTTTTACTTGGAACATAACGTCCCAAAAAAGATACAGCATCCGTTACAACAAAAAAAGGAGCCTAACAGGCTCCTTTAATATCTCTAACAAATTGACAGCGGATTAAAAACTCTATTTTACTGCGTCTACAACTGCTTTGAAAGCTTCTGGGTTATTTAAAGCTAAGTCAGCTAAAACCTTACGGTTCAAACCAATATTCTTAGCGTTTAATTTACCGATCAATTGGGAATAAGAAATTCCGTGTTGACGAGCTCCAGCGTTGATACGTTGAATCCATAAAGCTCTAAACTCGCGTTTTTTGGTTTTACGATCGCGGTAAGCGTATTGTAAACCTTTTTCTACTGTATTTTTAGCAATAGTATAAACTTTGCTACGTGATCCAAAGTAACCTTTTGCAAGGCCTAGGATTTTTTTGCGTCTTCTTCTAGAAGCTACTGCGTTAACCGAACGTGGCATATTTTTAAAATTAGTTTGGTAGAAGGTGTCATGTATTTCAATGAACTTACAACCTTGTACCCGGTTAAAAAATTATTATTAATAAAATCGAATAAAACTTATTTACCGATGGCAAGCATACGTTTTACGTTGCCCATATCGCCATCAGATACATAACTTGTTTGTGTTAAGTTACGTTTACGTTTTGTGCTCTTTTTTGTCAAGATGTGGCTTTTGAAAGCGTTTTTTCTTGCAATTTTACCTGTTCCAGTCAATTTGAAACGTTTCTTTGCGCTGGAATTGGTTTTAACTTTTGGCATAATACTTATAAATTTTATATCAATCTGTTAGAATTCTTATTATTTTTTAGGAGCCTTTGGAGCTACTGTTAAAAACATGCGTTTACCTTCTAATTTCGGTAAAAGCTCTACCTTACCGTAATCCTCTAAAGCCTGAGCAAAGCGTAACAACAAGATCTCACCTTGATCCTTGTGTACAATAGCACGACCTTTGAAGTGTACATAAGCACGAACTTTCTCTCCACTTTCTAGAAACTTAATAGCATGTTTCAATTTGAACTCAAAATCATGCTCACCAGAGTTAGGTCCGAAACGGATTTCTTTAATAACAGTCTGTTTTGCATTAGCTTTGATTTCCTTTTGTTTCTTCTTCTGTTCGTAAACAAACTTACTGTAGTCGATAATCTTACAAACCGGCGGTACAGCATTTGGCGAAATCTCCACTAAATCAAGTTCCAACTCATCAGCCAACTCTAACGCTTTGCGCGTAGGGTAAACTCCTTGTTCCACATTATCTCCTACCAAGCGCACCTCCGGTACCTTGATTAACTCATTAATGCGGTGATCTGGTTCTTTCTTTCTCATTGGTGGTCTTGGACCACCGGGTCTTTTTAATGCCAAATGTTTAAAAATTAAACGGTTATTTCCTTAATTAATATATCTCTAAATGCCTCAGCAGTCATTGTTCCCAATTCCACTGAGCCATGTTTACGTACAGAAACTGTGCCATTTTCCACCTCTTTTTCCCCTACAATCAACATATAAGGAAGCTTTTTCACTTCGGCGTCTCTGATTTTTCTGCCCACTTTCTCGTCACGTAAGTCTATCAGTCCGCGAATATCGGAATTATTTAGCGAATTCAAAACATTTTGCGCATATTCTTCGTATTTTTCTGACACTGGCAAGACGATAAATTGCTCAGGTGCAAGCCATAACGGGAATTGTCCCGCACAATGTTCGATCAGTACAGCTACAAAACGCTCCAAAGATCCAAAAGGTGCACGGTGAATCATTACTGGACGATGTTTCATATTATCACTTCCAGTATATTCCAATTCAAAACGCTCAGGTAAATTATAATCGACCTGTATTGTACCCAATTGCCACTTCCGTCCTAAAGCATCCTTCACCATAAAGTCTAACTTAGGACCATAGAAAGCCGCCTCTCCATATTCCACGACTGTCGGTAAACCTTTCTCTTCAGCAGCCTCAATAATCGCAGACTCAGCCAAAGCCCAATTTTCGTCAGTACCAATATATTTTGTACGGTTTTCAGGATCACGTAATGACACTTGTGCTGTATAATCATTAAAGCCTAACGCTCCAAATACATAAAGAACCAAGTCTATTACCTTTTTGAATTCATCTTTAACCTGATCAGGACGGCAAAACAAATGTGCATCATCTTGCGTAAACCCACGAACCCTTGTCAAACCGTGAAGCTCACCAGATTGCTCGTAACGATATACAGTACCAAACTCAGCAAAGCGAACCGGTAAGTCCTTATACGAGCGTGGTTTTACTTTATAAATTTCACAATGATGCGGACAGTTCATTGGTTTTAACAAAAACTCTTCTCCTTCGATCGGAGTCTTTATTGGTTGAAATGAATCCGCGCCATATTTCTCATAGTGTCCAGAAGTCACATATAACTGCTTATGCCCGATATGCGGCGTAACAACAGGCTCATACCCAGAGTTTAACTGTGCTTTCTGCAAAAAGTCTATCAGCTTTTGACGTAATGCAGCTCCTTTAGGCAACCAAAGTGGCAAACCTGCACCAACTTTTTCAGAAAAAGCAAAAAGTTCCAACTCTTTCCCAAGTTTACGGTGATCGCGTTTTTTCGCCTCTTCTATAAATTTCAAATACTCTGTAAGCTCCGATGCCTTAGGGAACGTAACACCATAAATACGTGTCAACTGTTTGCGAGACTCATCACCCCTCCAGTAAGCACCGGCAACATTAGTCAATTTAATCGCTTTAATAAACCCAGTATTTGGAATATGAGGGCCACGACATAAATCTGTAAATTCCCCTTGCGTGTAGAAAGTAATCTTTCCATCTTCCAAGTCTTTGATTAAATCTAGCTTATACTCATCTCCTTTTTCAGTAAAGTAAGCCAATGCATCCGATTTCGAAACAGCTTTACGTTCAAATGTTTCTTTCCGTTTAGCCAGCTCCAGCATCTTGTCTTCGATGGCTTTAAAGTCATCAGACGAGAATTCACGATCACCAAAATCAACATCGTAGTAAAATCCGGTTTCAATCGCGGGACCAATACCAAATTTAATCCCTGGATACAATGCCTCCAAAGCCTCAGCCAGTAAGTGGGCTGAAGAATGCCAAAAAGTGGATTTACCTTTGGTATCATTCCAGGTTAATAACTTAACAGTAGCATCATTTTCAATAGCACGGGCAGAATCCCACACTTCGCCATTTACTTCGGCAGCAAGAACGTTTCTTGCAAGCCCCTCTGAGATGGATAACGCAATCTCTGCAGCAGTGATTCCTTTTTGATACTCTCTTACGGAACCATCCGGTAGTGTAATTTTAATCATTTACAACTATGATCTTTAAATTGTTAAAAAATAGAAAACATAAAACAACATGTACAATTATGTTATTACACTTACGTTTTCAATAAATAAATTGTGACACAAATTTAGTAAAAATTCTGATAAAATAACAGGTTTTTTGCGCTATTCAACGCATTATTCAGGGCATTTACAGGCTCCCCACCTCTCCACTGTTCAAATACGCCGACTTCATTGGCTTTACACACTTTACATCCTCATCGTTGCAGTTTAAAACGGATTGATAATCTGATCTTATTGACCAACAATATCGCTCTATGGTACCGAGGTACATCCCAACAATTAATGAAAATCAGGTTATATATTAACAGGGTAATTGCAGGGGGTTAACAGGGGTAAATCCCTATTAACCCCCTGTTATACCTCTACAAAAAGAGTGTTGTTTCACTGTTAATAGAAAACATAGTATAGGCTGATAGCATGGTAGCAGTAAACTATGTGCTTTGTTTAAACATGAACCTAAAAACAAAGGGATAAAAGCAGATTATACCAGCTACTATATATAAAAAAATGACAGGGCAGCTACTTAAAAGCAACAGGACAAATTGAGCATCTCATTAATATTTGCTACCTTTGCAGACTGAAATTTTAACTATGTCAAATCAAGTACCAGAAGACGGAACACTATTACCCCTAATGGAAGAATTTTACACGATTCAGGGAGAAGGCTACCATACCGGGACTGCTGCTTATTTCATACGATTGGGTGGTTGCGATGTTGGCTGCCATTGGTGCGATGTAAAGGAAAGCTGGGATGCATCTATCCACCCCCTTACAGCCGCAGATTCGATTATCGAAAATGCAAAGAAATATCCGGCAAAAACTGTTGTCATTACGGGTGGCGAACCGCTTATTTATAATTTGGATTACCTAACAAAAGGGCTTCATGAGGCAGGGATTAAAACGTTTATTGAAACCTCTGGTGCATATCCTCTGAGTGGTGAATGGGACTGGATATGTTTATCTCCAAAAAAATTCAAAGCACCACGCAAAGATGTGTTAGAAGCTGCTGGTGAACTTAAAGTTATCGTTTTCAATAAAAGCGATTTCGCTTGGGGAGAAGAATATGCACAACTTGTAGGGCCAAACTGCAGATTATACCTTCAACCTGAATGGTCGAAATCTAAAGAAATGACGCCTTCTATTATTGATTACGTAAAAGAAAACCCTAAATGGGATATTTCACTACAAACACATAAGTTTTTAAACATTCCTTAATAGTGAAATGCACGATTAAATAGACACAAAAAAGGCTTTCGACAGTATCGAAAGCCTTTTTTTATCAATCTATATTAATGCATGTCATTTAAATCACTTCACATAGGTTTTTAAAAAAGTGTCCAGGTCTAGCGTCTTCGTTTCTTCACCTTCCTTCTCCCGGACCAGCACATTTCCAGCATTATCAGCATCTAGAAATAATAAGGTCGCCTTTAATAAAATCTTTCCATTTTCATCCAACAATCCAACTTTACCATTTTCAGAGAACATCAAATAATTGTCTAAAAATTTACTGATATTTTCCTTCTTGTCAAGCAGAACTTTCCCTTCCTGTGTAACCAATCCAAAATTACCATCCTTCTGAAAAATAGCAAGTTTTTGATTTGCTGGCGTAAGCCAGTCAAACCCTTCCTTATTTACCTTCCCCCCCTTCTTATCCAACAACCAAAAATAATTATCCTTATCTGAAACAATAGCAGTCTGCTCATTAAAATACGCTAAAGAGAAAAGAGAGCAAGGCAGCACATCTTCTCCCGCCATGTTTTTTATACCATAATATTCATCATTGGTATCTTTATCCTTGACCATGGTCCATTTAAGTGACTTATCCAATGGGAAAGTATCTTCAAATAAACTCACATCTTCCCCCTCACTCGTATTACCTCCCCCCGAGATATCAATCACCTTTGCATTTTTGGGAAGCTCGAAATCTGCCGCAGAAGATACATTGGTGACTTTCGTTGTTTCAAAACCAAGATCATTGTTCTCACCCAAAGACAATTTGAGCACACCTCCAGGCAAATCATTGATAAATGAAAATGCCGTCAAATAATAAGTAGGCACCGCTTCCGAATACCATACCGTTGCTACTGCAGAATCGGCATTGTTTTTTATAAATAACTTTGCTTTCTTACAGGTAATTCCCGCTATCGATTCGATCTCGCCCATATCTTGCAGCTGCACATAGGGACCTTCCGACTCCCCTAACTTCGCACTGACAATCTTATAGGCTGGATTGTATGCTTCGGCAGTAACAATATCATCACCGACCGAATACGAATATGTTTTTGCTAATTTTCGATTTAAAATAGCATGTGCTTTTTGATTCACGACAGTGGAAGAATAATCGGCATCTGTTAAAATTTCCACATTCCGATAAGCCATTTTTCCTTTCAAAAATGGCTCATAAAACTCTTTTGCAAATTCCGGAACTTCATTTTCAAATTTTTCAGGTGAAACTTCGCCTTTAAACACCAACTCCATCTGCCATTGCTTATCTTGCGCATAAGTTGTCGAAATTGATAATCCAAATAATAGTGCAACGCTGAGTAAATTATTCATAAGAATGATAAATATGTAGCTAAATAACAAAAGACAGACCAAAAAGCCTATCTTTTGCTCTATTTTTTTATTTATTTACTTTTTTCTCTTCATATTTCCATAAAATGTAAAAACGTGATCGCTAAGCAAAATGAACTACAATTTTATCATCTGTTTTGTTTTCACCGCTTCGTCACATGCCAAAGCAATCCGTAGACTATTAACAGCATCTTCCATCGAATCAGAAAGGTCCAAATTATCTACAATCGCCTGCAGAAAGAATAATTGCTCCCGATTACATAATTCTTGATGATCAGGCTCATCAGATAAGTTGACCCACTCATCGACCTTCGTAAATTCGTTTGCCGAATCTAAATCGGCGTAATGTACGCGAAGGCTTTCTGTTTGTGTATGGGATGCTACCGAATCCGATTTACCTTCATCGCTTGCTTTGTTTGCGATAATGGAAACGGCGCCCTTAGGTCCAAAAACGTCCTTTACAAAAAAAGCGTTTTGACTGACCATTGGTCCCCATCCGGCTTCATACCATCCTACGGACCCATCTTCAAAATGCAGCTGCAATTGTCCGTAGTTGTAGTTCCAGGCAGGAATCTCATCGGTTAACCGTGCACCTATTGCAGATACATACAATGGCTTCGCCCCCACCATTTGACACATGACATCAATATAATGAACTCCGCAGTCAACAATGGGACTTAAACTAGACATCAGATTTTTATGCACATCCCACATATACCCATGGCTCTGCTGATTCAGGTTCATACGCATAACAAGTGGCTTTCCCATTGTTTTGGATATTTCAATAAATTTGATCCAGGAGGGATGATACCTCAAAATATATCCAACAACCAATTTTTTATCGTATTGCAGCGCTGCATCGACGACTTCCTGCGCCGAAATCACGTCTTCAGCTAAAGGCTTTTCAATAAAAACATGAGCGCCAGCCTGAAAGGCTTTTATAGCATACGCTTTATGTGTATCTGGATAGGTCGCAATACAAACGGCATCCGGTTTCGTTTCCTGAAGTGCATCCTCATAAGATTCAAACAGTTTATAGTTACCTCCCAATTGCTCATTCAGTTTACTTTTGCTCTCCCCGCGAGCTACTAGACCCACAATTTGAAAGCCATCTAAATCGTGATATGCCTTCGCATGAGATGCGCCCATATTTCCACATCCAACAACCAATATTTTAATAACCTCTTGTATCATTTTTTTTCTATTGCTATATTATTTCTTTAATCCGTCCAAAGCAAAGGCCGCTCCCGTTCCTAGTACAGCTCCTGCTAATACATCGGAGGGAAAATGTACGCCCAAATACATCCTTGAATATCCCACGCTACTCGCCCATAAAAGGGATGGCGCAACGACGTACCACTTCGAGTAGGCTCGAGACAAAGCAGAAGCCGTAGCAAAAGCAGATGACGTATGACCAGAGGGAAAGGAATACCCACCGGCTGTACGAACCGATATGAAATTAGGATATTTTTTAAATGGCCTACTTCGCTTAAAGATATGTTTTAAACCAACATTCACTAGCGCTGTTACAGCCGTACTACTGGCGACATACAGGGCATTCTGACGCATTGCCTTATCATCGTTGACCGCACCTGCCACCAGTAAACCAACAGGAACGGCTATCTGAACATAGTTATTGATATCAGAAAGCACTTTAAATGTTTGTGTTTGTGGCGCTGTCCGAGTCTCAGCTATGGACTCCAATATCCGGATATCTAACGTAGACGCTGGACTTTCTTGTCCTAGAACAGGGCCATAAAGACAGTTAACCCAACAAATAAAAATAAAAGCTAATCTTTTCATCTAACAAATAATTGATCTAATTTACCATTCCCTTGAATTAGGTACCACTAAACACACTACTCCAATTTATTAAACAACAACTTCTCCCCCCACTATTGTCACTTTTATCCGTTATTAACTTAATAAGTCACTCCCCAATCCTTAAAAATAAGGAAATTTATGAGAGTTGTCACCCTATCAAGAAACATTTCGATTGGACAAAATTTCACAGCTCACTATTGGCGTAATTCAAACAGCTTACTATAGGATAGGAAATCAGCATTGTCTTTTGTCTAAATTATAGTGTATTCCCCAATCAATGACCTAGTTTTTACAATTTTTTCAAGAAAATTGAATTCATTTCAACAACAAGTCCATTAGGATAAGAATTTTAAAATGATAGTCTTGCATTTCCCATTAATTTACTATACATTTGCTTGCAGTTATTAATACAAACATGGTCTATACTTGCGTACATCATTTTCATTTTCATCATCGCCATTGTGGCGATATGTTAATTTAATGTGTTCTTACGTAGAATACCTTCCCTCTTGTTTGATTTCTTATTATTAATAATTTACTGCTAACATTTATAAAGCGTTGAAAAATCTTAAAATTGCTATCCAAAAATCGGGTAGGTTAAACGAAAAATCTGTTCAATTACTGAAAAATTGTGGTTTAGACTTCGAGAACTACAAAAGTTCTTTAATCACCACGGTTGGGAATTTCCCACTCGAAATATTATTTCTGAGAGATGATGATATTCCGGGATATGTGGAACAAGGTATAGCCGACCTGGGCATCGTCGGTGAAAACATCATTGATGAGACCGAATCCAAAGTAGAATACATCAAGAGGCTTGGTTTTGGAAAATGTACGTTGAAACTGGCTATTCCCAAAGATAGCACCATCCAAGACGTTAAAGACCTTAACGGCAAAGCAATCGCAACCTCTTATCCAAATATCCTAAAGAATTTTCTAGACGAGTATAAGATCAATGCAGATATCCGTTTGATATCTGGCTCAGTTGAAATTTCTCCCGGTTTGGGTCTTAGTGATGCGATCTGTGATATCGTATCGACCGGTGGAACACTAAAAAGTAATGGTTTGAAGCCTTTTGCTGATGTTAAAAATTCAGAAGCCATATTGGTCGGAAGAAAGGGATTGGAAGGCAATGAAGTTTTGGCGGAATTAGTGCAACGTATCGAATCTGTTCTTTTAGCAAAAGAAACTAAATATGTGGTATTGAATGTCGAAAAGAAAAATTTGCCGGCTATTACTTCTTTATTACACGGTGTTAAGAGTCCTACGGTTGTTCCACTGGCAGAAGAAGGTTGGGTTGCTGTACACACTGTTATCACGGAAGATGACTTTTGGGATAAGATCAATAAGTTAAAAGCTGAAGGTGCCCAAGGTATCGTTGTAATGCCAATTGAAAAAATCATCCTTTAAACTTGACACGCGAGGTACGACTATGTTAAAAAAATATGATTACAAGACCCTAGGGAAAGAGGAAATACAACAATTAGTTGCCCGAAATATGGACCCCAACAATGCAATTCAGGATGTTGTTCAGGAGATTATTCAACAAGTACGTCAACAAGGTGATGTGGTTCTGCGCGAATATGCCGCCAAATTTGATAAAGTTGAACTTGACAGATTATATTTAGACGAGGAAGATATCGACGCTTTGGCGTCTACCATAGGCCGTGATCAACAGAGAGCACTTGAAATCGCTTTTCAAAATATCCATAAATTCCATAGTACACAGCTAAAAAGAGAGCGTACGGTTGAAACAATGCCCGGTGTAAAATGCTGGCGAGAAGTCCGTCCGATTGAAAAAGTTGGACTTTACATCCCTGGCGGGTCAGCAGTTTTACCAAGCACGCTTTTAATGCTTGGTGTCCCGGCAAGGATAGCTGGATGCAAAGAGATCGTCGTTTGTTCTCCACCTCAATCCAATGGGAAAATCAATGGCTTTATCGCTTTTTGTTTAAAATTACTTAAGATAAACAGAATATACTTAGTTGGAGGTGCTCAGGCTGTTGCAGCGATGGGTTTTGGAACGGAGACCATACCAAAAGTGGATAAGATCTTTGGCCCGGGCAATCAGTTTGTCACAAAAGCAAAATCCATCATACAGGGGCTAGCAAATGTCAGTATTGATATGCCTGCAGGACCATCCGAAGTGCTGGTCGTCGCGGATGAATCGGCAAGCCCAGCATTTGTGGCAGCAGATCTTTTGGCACAGGCTGAACATGGAGCCGACAGTCAAGCAGTCCTGGTTGCAACATCCAATGCGCTAGTTGATGCAGTCAACACAGCCCTTGTAGCCCAGTTAGCGGTTTTGCCACGCAAGGAACTCGCTTCAAAAGCGATTGAAAATTCCTATGCAGTAACTGTTGAGACGCTTCAGGAGGCCATACAGTTTTCAAACGATTATGCACCAGAACACCTTATTTTGGAGACGGACCAATGGGAATCCTTAACACGCTATATCAGCAATGCTGGTTCTGTTTTTTTAGGACACTTAACACCTGAAAGCGCAGGAGATTATGCCTCAGGTACAAATCACACACTACCGACATCAGGTTATGCACGCTCCTATTCAGGCGTATCGGTAGATTCTTTTGTTAAAAAAGTTACCTTTCAACATATAAACGAAACCGGGCTTCAACAAATCGGATCAGTGGTTGAAATACTCGCTGAACTCGAGGGACTACAGGCGCATAAAAATGCGATTTCCATTCGGAAGAATGGATAAAAATCCCTATTGAAAACACAAAAAAGGCTTTACAATGTAAAGCCTTTTTTGTGTGATTGATCGCATAAATATTGTCTCGTAATGCCAACTGAATTATCTTCCAAAGGTGTCATAATTATCTGTTGCATATCTTTCAAACCTAGTCAGCAAGGCTATATTATCTTTTTCCAGTTGACTTAAGTCTGCACTCACATCTTTTGAAATAGGTACATACCAATCTACAGGCTCAAAAAATTGGCGAATGCTGGGTTTAGTAAACGCATAGCCATGTCGGGCGAAAATGGTATTCCGAATAATTTCCAAATCTAATTTCTTGAGGTTTTTCAGATCTTTCTCTGTCAACTTTTGCTTAGACGCATTTACAGTAAAGACTGCGGGAGATGCAGATCTATAATATTGTATAATGTATGTATACGTTGAGTCACCATCCACGTCAGTTTCCTCTTTTCTTTTTTCATTAATCCAGTCAACCAACGTCCCCTCCTCTCCATCCTGATTTTTAAGCATCAGATTTGGATTATAGGCAAATTGTTTTTTCAACAATTTAAAGTTTCGCTTTTTGATCTTTACACCCTGGTCATACGCAGACCAGTTACCAATTAGCGTGTCATGATTAAGCTTAATTTCAAAACGCCCGTCGGATTTTCTGTCTCCAGGTTCATCCAATAATAAGCGAATATCAGCACCGTTTTCTTCCAACTTCCCCACAAAAGAGCGCAGATTCCCCTTTACAACATTCTGTCCATAAACACCTCCTTTATCGGTAATTTTCTTTATCGTCAGATTTATCTTCGGAGCGTAATCCGTTGTTGGCAAACCCTCATCTTCTCCAAGTGTTCTTTCATCAACGACAAAGTCGCCAACCCAATTACCGTAAAGTTCCTGATGGGCCTCACGCTCGACGGCAACAGTATCTTTTATTTCGGCAGTTTCATTCTTTTTACTTTTCCCATCCTTACAACCAAGGACTGCTCCAAGCAATAACAGTAAACAAAGGTTTTTCTTCATAATTTATGATTTTTTTGATAAATAATAAATTCCGCCAGCAACAAATTAGGTATCCATCCCAGCCATGTAATAATTTGATAAACATCCATGGGATTGGGCTGAAAGAAGTATACTAAAGCAACCTTCCAAAAACGTAGGGTCAATGCCGAGCAGGTTAATGCAAAACTACGGATCATAAAATCACGGTGTTTATCAAATTTTCGCTGACTCGCCAAACGAACTGCCCGCCATGTAAAATAGCACCATCCAAGCCCCAATAATTCAAAGGCAATAATAGCGGTTAACCCGCCATTCGCCACGGATCCAATAAGCAAACCTGAAGGAGCGGCAAAAACCAAAATGGCGAATACATATAAATACCCGATACTTCGATGGACTCGCGGATATTTATTCAATAGATAAGTATTAAACTGCGTAAAGCCGGCAGGCAAGGCAAAGATAGCCGTGCAAACATGGATATAAAACACGTAGCGATACCACCAAAGTGATTCTATTTCGGTCTGCTTAATCATCAAGAAATTAGCATCGAGAGAGAAGCCGCGATAGCGAAAAGTAATTTCAGCCATCAACAGGCAGCTGTAAGCAAAGATTAAAAGCCAAAATCCATGTAATATCGAAAATTGAGCCCTTTTAAACATACCTTTTTTATTTACTCCGAATCGCTTCTACCGGATCCAGTCGAGAAGCCATTAAAGCTGGAACAATGCCCGATATTAACCCAATAAAAGTAGAAAGTGAAACAGTAAGCATTACCATTTTCAAACTGACCACAATAGCAACGCCAGTCGCAGCTTGTACCACAAAAGCCAAAAAATAGACGACAACGAGACCAATCCCTCCACCCAACAAACAAAGTACAATAGACTCTACTAAAAATTGTGAAAGAATAAAGAAATTTTTAGCTCCTAGCGCTTTCTGAATTCCGATGATATGTGTACGTTCTTTGACACTTACAAACATAATATTGGCAATGCCAAAACCGCCGACTAAAATTGAAAAAATACCAATTGAAAAACCCGCCAGATTAATGATACCAAAAAGCTGATCCAATGCACCTGTGATCATTGTTGTCTGGTTAATGGAAAAATTCTCCTCCCGTTGTGGTGATATACGACGAATCGACCGCATAAGTGTTTTCGCTTCGCTCTCAGCCTCGCCAAGCGTGTAGTTCGATTTAATAACCATCGCTATACTCGGTGAGAAATTATCATAGTTGACCAAATTTCTAGCCAGCTCAAACGGAATAAAGGCTGTATCATCCGGAGAGGTATTAATCAATACACCATTTCCTTCTTTCTTTAATACACCAATAACCTGAATTTTTCGGCCTAACATATTGATATATTTGCCAACTGGTTCCTCATTAGGAAAAAGCCCCTCTGCAATATTTGCGCCCAACACAGTTACAAGAGCTCCACCCCTCGACTCACTTTCAGCAAAGTAACGACCATCTATAATATTCAAATTTTGAATGTAAAGATTTTCGTAAGTCGCAGCATTAACCGATGAGCCTTGGGCCGAATTATTTTTATATTTAATAGTCGTATTGCCGATATTGATCATATACGCCATATACTCAGCCGTCGTCATCCGGCTTTTTAAATCCAGGTAATTATTGTATGTGGGTTCGGGTCTATTCAAGTATTTCCACCAAGGGAAATTTGGGCCGCCATCCCAGGGCCATTTTTCGATATACAGTGTTTTGCTGCCAATCTTCTTGACTGATTCCTCTATATTATTCCGTAGGGTATCTACTGCAGAAAATACACCAATAATCGTAAAAATACCGATGGTCACACCCAGCAGCGAAAGTAAGGTGCGAGTACGATTGTCTTTCAATGCCGAAAAAGCAAACTGACAACTCTCCAATATCAATCTAAAAAATAGCATAATTGTATTCTAAAATACAATATAGTTTTGATTTAATGTCAAAATCCCCAAAAATATATACATTAATTAGAAATATGGCTCTTCCATACCCGAAAAAGTTATAACTTTGTATGCTTTTGGCAGCCTGGTATTTGGTGCACTGTAATGCACTGAAAGGCAGATATTAATATATACTATTATTAAAGATGAAGTTATCTCAATTTAAATTCAACTTACCAGAATCATTACTTGCTTCTGAACCTTCTGAAAATCGTGACGAATCACGCTTGATGGTCCTACATAGAGATACTGGTAAAATTGAACACAAAATTTTCAAAGATGTATTGGATTATTTCGATGACAAGGATGTCATGATCTTAAACAATACTAAAGTTTTTCCAGCGCGCCTTTACGGTAATAAAGAAAAAACTGGAGCGACGATTGAAGTTTTCTTGTTGCGTGAATTGAACAATGAACTTCGTCTTTGGGATGTATTGGTAGACCCTGCGCGTAAAATCCGTGTAGGCAACAAATTATATTTCGGTGATGATGATTTATTGGTTGCCGAAGTGGTTGACAATACAACTTCTCGTGGTCGTACAATTAGATTTTTATTTGACGGTACCGATGAAGAGTTCCGCCGTAATATCGAAATCTTAGGTGAAACTCCGCTTCCTAAATATATCAAGCGTAAAGCTACACCGGAAGATAAATTCCGTTATCAAACAATCTATGCAAAAAATGAAGGGGCTGTCGCTGCACCTACAGCGGGACTTCACTTCTCCAGAGAGTTAATGAAACGCTTGGAACTAAAAGGCGTTGATTTTGCAGAAGTTACTCTTCACGTTGGGCTTGGAACTTTCCGTACCGTTGAAGTCGAAGATTTAACCAAACATAAGATGGATTCCGAACAGTTTATCATCACTGATGAGGCTGCGCGCGTTGTTAATAAAGCTATCGATAACAAACGTCGTGTGTGTGCTGTAGGAACGACTTCTATGCGTGCAATAGAATCTTCTGTTTCTGCAGACCATCACTTAAAAGCGGCTTCTGACTGGACCAGTAAGTTCATCTACCCTCCTTACGATTTCAGTATTGCAAACTCGATGATTACAAACTTCCACACGCCAGAATCTACACTTTTGGTGATGATTGCTGCTTTCGCTGGTTACGAAAACGTCATGAATGCATACGAAGTTGCAGTAAAAGAAAAATACAGATTCTATAGCTATGGTGATGCCATGTTAATTATCTAATGATTTGATATAACAAAAACAGAAAACGTGGATGGCTTCATAACTATCCACGTTTTTTTTAAATAAAAACCCTTCAATAATACCATGAATTTTGCCATAATCGTTGCTGCAGGAATCGGAAACAGGATGAAAAGCGATCTTCCAAAGCAGTTTCTTAACTTGGATGGGCTGCCGATCGTGATGCATACTATTGATCGCTTCTATCAATCCAACACCATTTCAGAAGTTATCTTGGTAATCAGTGAAGCAATGGAAAGCTATTGGAACCAGTTATGTGTAAAGTATCAGTTTGACAGACCAATACATATTGCATTTGGCGGAAAAACTCGTTTCGAAAGCGTAAAGAACGGTATAGACTACATTAAACAAAACTTCGACATTGGTCCTAAAGATTACATCGCCGTACACGATGGAGCTCGTCCGATTATTTCGGACGATTTAATTAGAAAGGCTTTTCAGGGAGCTTACGAACACCAAGCAATTGTATTGGCACAAAAGAGTGTTGAATCGGTGCGTTTAGGAAATATATCCACAAATACCGCCACAGATAGAAATCAGATTTGGCTGATACAAACTCCACAAGTCTTCCTCGGAGCATTGTTGTTAAAATCCTACCAACAAGATGAAGATCCACTTTTTACAGATGATGCTTCAGTGGTCGAAAAAACGGGCAAAAGTATTTATATTGTTGAAGGTGATTCTAAGAATATAAAAATCACCTATCCCCAAGACTTACAAATTGCCCAACTTTATTTAAAACTAATTTAAATGGTTAAGCATTGCCACGAATAACACGTAGTAATACAACGATAATTGCAATCACCAAAAGAATGTGGATGATATTATTTCCAGCCGCATAACCTCCAAAAAAGCTTATCGCCCAAATGATAACTAAAATAACGGCGATGATGTACAGTAAATTTCCCATTTCCTTATAATTTAATACCTAATTTATTTTTTATAGGTATAACAACGAAAAAAGGACTATAGTTTTATATTAAATAGATTAGGTTATATCCAACTGTAATCTGTCATAGGCTAGAAACATATTTTCGGGCAATTCTCCTGAAACAACTTCATGCAATCCCATTCGATGCCCAATATGTGTAAAATAGGTTTTGTCGGCATGAATATCATCGGCAAATTCAATCGCCTCTTCCAACGTTAAATGTGAAATATGAGATTCCTTCTGTAAAGCATTTACGACAAGAATCTTTACTCCTTCCAATAATTTTCTTGATTCGTCAGAAATGAACTTCGCATCAGTAATATAGGCGAAATCTCCAATTCTAAAGCCCAACACAGGCATTTTATAATGCAGGACTTCGATAGGCATAATTTCCTTTCCGAATAAAGACAATGGCACACCAGCCTTTATCTCTTCCAAATCCAGTCTAGGCGCTCCTGGGTATTTAATTTCCGTAAATGCATAATAAAATTCACGCTTTAGTGCTTCATGAAGTGCTTCGGTGCCGTAAATTGAAATAGAACTATGCTGCTGATAATTAAACGCTCTAACATCGTCCAGTCCCGCAATATGATCTTTATGTGAGTGCGTCATTAATACGGCGTCCAAATGCATAACTTTCTCGCGCAGCATCTGGTATCTAAAATCAGGACCGGTATCGACAACCAATGTATGCTGATTGTATTCAATAAGAATAGAAGAACGTAATCTCTTATCACGTTTGTCTTCAGATTGACAGACCTGACATTGGCATGCTATTACTGGCACCCCTTGTGATGTTCCGGTTCCTAAAAATGTTATTCTCAAGCTACAATTTTTGATTTCAACACATCTTCATATAGTGGAAGAAATTTTTCAGAAATAACCTCCGAATCAATATCAATATCCAGTAATATATTCCACAGTGACTGGATTTTTATTTCAAGATTCGAAAACTTATTGACTACGACCACTTTTGTCGTCTGCAACATACAGGCACCGGTACGAAAGGAACCTTTCTCGTACCTCACTTTATACCCCTGCTCTTTGAAAAACTCCTCTATTTTCGTTAAACTGCTTTGTGTAAACGGTAACAAAATCTCTCCTCCTTTTAAATTTCTACCTCAGTCTCCCAAACTTAGATAAATTTGATTTTATATACAAATAAAATCACGAATGTCAATCAATCGACCAACTTAAGGAGTTCATTGCCAAAAGTATCCCAGCTATATTTCTTTTTCTCGTCAATAATATTTGTTCTAAATTGCTCTTCTTTATTGTAGTGGTAAAATGAAAAAATACCGTCGGCCATTTGACGGGCATCAGGTTCCACGACATAACCAACATACTCATGCTGAACTAATTCAGGCAATCCCCCAACGTTACTGACAATCATCGGTAAATCAAAATGATAAGCAACCTGCGTAATTCCACTCTGTGTAGCACTCCGATAGGGCAAGACCACACAATCTGCCGCTGAAAAATACCTTCCGACCTCCTGATTAGGAATAAAATCAGTATGCATAAAAATAAACTCTTCCAGTTTATACTTTTTTATAAGGTTCAAATAAGGAGCAGGGTCACCATAAAATTCGCCTGCGAGCAGCAATTTCACCCCAAGGGTACGTATTCTGGGATCAGCCAATGCCTCCAGGAGGATATCCAAACCCTTGTATTGACGAATAAAACCAAAAAACAATACGACTTTATCCCCCTCGGCAATCTTAAGTAATCGACGTGCTTCCTTTTTACTCTGATGTACACCATAGTTATCATAGAGTGGATGCGGCGTATATACCGCTGGCATTTTCGGGCTTAACATTTTCAGATCTGCCAGCACACTTTTACTCATGGTGAGACAAGCATCAACAGACTTTAAAAAATAACGAATCAATAAGCTATCCCCTATCCGTTGTTCATGAGGAATGATATTATCAGCGATGCATACAATCTTAGTATGTTTATTTTTTCGAACTTGTCGTTGAATTGTTCCCAAACAAGGTCCAAAAAACGGCATCCAAAATCGTACAATAAGCAAATCATAATTTGCCTTTTTTAGTTCTTTACCTACCTTAATCCAATTAAATGGATTAATGGAATTGACCGTGGTCTTAATATGAAGGCCAGTTGGTGCTGGCTCATCCGAATATTGAGACTTTCCGGGAAAAAGGAAATTAGGATACTGTAAGCTGAAAGAATAGATGTCCACTTCATGCCCTGCTTCCTGAAAGTGAAATGCCAATCGTTCATTAAAAGATGCTATCCCACCGCCCCTTAACGGATAAGCGGACCCTAAAATCACAATTCGCATAATTAATTAAATGACTTTCTCAATTTGATAATCATTCCGATCGGAGCTGCTTCTAGACACTAATTCAGCCAAAAAACCAGTCAGAAATAATTGTGTTCCCAAAATAATCGCTGTCAGCGCAAAGAAAAATAAAGGTTGATCTGTTATATCTCTAAATGGTGTGCCGCTGGCGATACTCATCAATTTGTGGCAAATTAAATAAATGGAGATAAATAAACCTGCAAGAAAACTAATCACGCCCATAACACCAAAAAAGTGCATCGGTCTTTTCGAAAATTTCCCGACAAAAAATATGGATAATAAATCTAAGAAACCTTTCACAAAACGACCCGGGCCAAATTTGGTGGTACCATATTTACGTGGGTAATGCTGTACTACCTGTTCCTGTATATTGGTAAATCCTGCCCATTTTGCAATAACAGGGATGTAACGATGCATCTCGCCATAAACTTCGATGTTTTTGACAACATCTTTCTTATAAGCTTTAAGACCACAATTAAAATCATGCAGGTTATAAATTCCAGACATCGATCTTGTCACCCCATTGAATAATTTGGTTGGGATTGTTTTGGTCAATGGGTCATAGCGTTTTTGCTTCCAACCCGATACTAAATCCGCTCCCTTATTCACGATCCGATCATACAGTTCAGGAATCTCATCTGGACTATCCTGTAGATCTGCATCCATTGTAATAACCACATCGCCCTGTGCAGCAGCAAAGCCTACATTTAAAGCCGCAGATTTTCCGTAATTGCGTCGGAACTTTATCGCAGAAATATTCGTGTTCTTTAACTTCAACTCTTCGATAACTTTCCAAGAATTATCTTTACTCCCATCATCAACTAAAATAATTTCATAGGAAAAATGATTGGCCGCCATAACGCGGTCGATCCAAGCTGTCAATTCGGGTAAGGATTCTTCTTCATTAAATAAAGGAACAACAACAGAAATATCCATGTGAATGTTAATCATGCTAAAAATGTAGTATTATAATACCAACAAAGGTATTACTTTTTCAGTAATACCTTATAGGGTCAATTTTATTTTATTAAACACTAATTGGTCTCTTGTTTGATCACCAATTTTTCTCGTTTTGTCAAGGCTGATAATAGTAATGCAAAAACAAATTGAAACATCAGCGTGATAGCCAACCCTTTGAGCACCTGCCCTAACGTTATCTTTCCAATAGCATCAACTTGCTTTTCAAGTTCCGCGATTTTTGAATCGATAACCTCATCCGGCACATTGTTCTTTTCCATATACTCAATTGTAACATTAATTGTATGTGTCTCCACCTTTTCTTGTAAAGTTGGATTAATGAAATTAACATACGCCTGTGTCCCAATTGTTGAAATAATAGTGGAAATAGCAAGCATCATAAATATGGATTTTAATGCTATAGAAAAATTCCAGTATCCGCCATTTGCTTTCCTAAGAGAGAAAGCGAAAAGCGCAGAAATAATAACAAAAAGACCAGTATTAACAATAAATGACATCGACATTACCCCCCAAAAGGAATTTAAGTCTTTGACAACAAACAAGACGACTAATCCGAGAATGAAAGAAATTATTCCCAGGATAACACCGTAAATAATACTTTTCTTTTTGTCAATTACCTCATCAAATCCTACATTACTTTGGTTGATTGAATCTGCCATAAAAATTATTTGTTATAGTAAGTACTAATTATTTGGTAAAGTGCAATATCAAATGCCTTATTGGAAGACGCTTCTGCATACTCTTCAAATTGTTTTTCAGATGGTTTCAACTCACTAAAGAAGCTCATGATAGGATAAAAAAGTTCGTAGACTTCACTTCTCGGATTTAATCCTTTTCCTACTTTTGCAATTTCAGCATACGGGCTATCTACTACAATTTGATTGGCAATGATATCTTCATAAATTTCATGCTCATCCTGAAATTCATCTTCATCAACTAATAAAAATTCCTTTAAGAAATCATCCAATTCAGGTTCAATCTCATCGTCCTTGCATTCCCCTAAATAAAGAAAAATATTCAACAATTCTGTTCCCCTATCTATAGTTTCATCTTCTATAGCCTCCCATTCCTCGGAATCCAAATAGTCATCTTCAAGCTTTAAAACATCATTGGAGAAAAAGTTCATGAGTAAAAGGTCTACATAAACCTCACGCAACTCATCAAAAAGTGGATAATCATCAAAAGATTGATCCAACAGTTCTAATTTCTCTAAATAACTTGCTTCCGTATTGAATACGGCAATAATCTTTTCAAGAAATTCCGGGGCAGTCGAGATCCCATCAACCTTGCCATAATTTAATATACCTGCCTCAACGGCTGCTTTAATATTTGCTTCCATGGTTTTAATCGTTTTTTATGATTTGATTATTATTGATGATCAATTCGACAGCACCTTTTAAAGTCTGTCCAAATAATGGAGAATTTTTAGATTTAGATCTATTTGTTGTTTCATCGAAGTTCCAAGTCTTCACAGGGTCAAATACGACAAGATTGGCTATTGCTCCCTCCTCAATAAGAGGAACTTCAAGTCCTAGAATCTGCCGGGGTCTAACTGAAAGACTATTGACAATTTGTTCTTCATTTAATCCAGCACGAACCAAGAGTGGTAATACGGTCTGCAGTCCAATAATTCCATTTTTTGCAATATGGAATTCAACATTCTTAAATTCTATTTCATGCGGTGTGTGTTGCGAAACGACAGCATCGATAGTACCGTCCTTAACGCCTTTAAGTAATACCTTCAGATCTGCCTTTGTGCGTAATGGGGGGCTTACCTTATAATTACTATCAAAACCGACAATATCATCGTCAGTAAACACCAATTGATGTGCAGCAACATCACATGTTACTGGAAGACCTTTTGCTTTCGCTTTTTTTATCAGATCGACAGCTTCTGGAGTGCTGATGGATGCAAAATGAATTGGAGCTCCAGTATATTCCGCTAAATACAGATCACGAGAAACCATTAACGATTCGGCCAGGTTAGGAATACCTTTCATTCCCAAATAAGTACTCATCGCACCTTCATTCATTTTGTTTCCACCTGCCATAGACTCATCTTCAGCATGTGATAAAATCAATCCATCGAATCCCTTAGCGTATAACAACGCTCTGCTCATTAATCCCGCCTGCTGTACACTCCTGTTTCCATCACTAAAAGCGACAGCACCCGTTTGCTTCATATCAAATAGCTCGGCCAGTTCTTTCCCTTCTCTCTTTTTACTGATCGCTCCAATTGGATGTACATCAACAATATTTCCTTTCGCTGTATTGACAATAAGTGCAACCTCGGAACGGCTTTGAATCGCCGGTTCGGTATTAGGCATTACGGCTACTCCAGTAAATCCTCCAGCAGCAGCTGCTGCGCTTCCACTAACGATGTCTTCTTTGGTTTCTACTCCAGGTTCTCCAAAATTGGCATGTAGGTCAAAAAAACCTGGCGCTAAAACTTTTCCGGCACCATCTAAGGTTTCTATGTTTTTATCAGCTACTTTGACAGATTTTCCAATCTGTGCAATCTTTCCCTTTTCGATAAATACATCAACTTGCTGCTGATGAAATTCGTTACCAGGTAAAATTACTTTAACAGAAGTAATCAATAAGCTTTTCATATATGAATGTGATTGAAATTAAAAGGATACAACTTATTTATCGAAGCGGGTAGCGTGCGCAGTAAGAATGGACAGACAGTGGCTTTATCACTATAAATCATATAGCTATAAATAACTTTTTCGCGTGATGCTCGTGATTGCTTCATTTCGAGAAACAAAGTTACAAAATACAAATTTATTATAGAACATTAAAAATAGATTTCAACGAGGAATAACTAGGCATTTTCTCCCCACTGATAATGTTTAAATTCAAACCCAGCAAGACTCAAAATCCGATCAACCACGGTTTCTGCGACTTCGTCCAAAGTCTTTGGTAAGCTATAGAATGAAGGTGATGCCGGACAAATGATACCTCCGGCCTCTGTCACCAATTTCATGTTCTGGATATGTATAATACTTAGTGGTGTCTCACGGGTAACCAAAATCAATCTTCGTCGTTCTTTTAGCACGACATCGGCCGCTCGGGTTGTCAAATCAGAAGACACACCGTGGGCTATCCTTGATAATGTCCCCATTGAACACGGACAGACAATCATCGTATCATAGCGAGCCGATCCTGATGCAAAAGGAGCAAAGAAATCACCCTTGTCATAAAACTTGAACGGCACATCCTGATAACTCTCATCGCCCAACTCCGCACGCCATACATCCTTCGCATTATTCGACATCACAATCCCAACCTCTGCGATCTGTGTTTTTAATACCAATAGTTTTTTAAGTAAAACTTTAGCATAGATTGAGCCGCTAGCTCCAGTAATGGCAACAACAATTTTTCTCTTAGACATCTCTTTTAAAATAATAAAAACAAAGCTATAAAAAAAGGGTCGTAGTGAGAAACACCCGACCCTACATCTACCTATGAAAAACATGCCCTTGGGAGGGGCTTAACAAAAGTACATCTACTTTTTAATTTACAAAAACATTATGCGCATTACTACACATTTGTGTATATAAAATACCCTAAAAATTCCTTTTTCCCAGATTTTAAGATCCAATTCACCCCGCAAAAAAAAACTTCTTCCAAATTTCAGTTCAATCCAAAGGAAAATTAAATACAAATATTTTCGCAAATCAAACGCTTATTCTCATCAATAAAGTCTATTTTAGTAACAACGTTAGACAATTTGTTAAGACATGAACCTTTCCGTTTTAGAACAATATATTGAAGAAGGCAAAAGCCATGATATCGACTTATTATTGATTGGGAATCCCGAACTTTTACAAGAAACAACGAGTCATGGAATTTCTCCCCTACTATTGGCTTGCTATTACAACAAACCCCAGATCATACGGATACTTTTACAACACACCAAATCCATGACTATCCATGAGGCTTGCGCGGCTGGGTTAACTTCATACTTGGAGGCCATTATTTCGCAAGCACCATCTGTTGTCAATGAATGGTCGTCACAGGGCTTTACGCCATTAACTTTAGCAACATATTTCAACAAAACAGACATTGTACGTCTTTTACTGTCCAAAAAAGTCAATCCGAATGTCGTAACCAAAAATGAACAACTCACCACTGCGCTACATATTGCCGCTGCAAACAACAATGAAGAGATCGGTAAGTTGCTAATCGAGGCCAATGCTAATGTCAATGCCATTCAAGCGACTGGCGAAACTCCACTTCATTTCGCTGCCCAATATGGTAATATCGATTTTATTGTTGCCTTACTCGAAAATGGAGCCGACACCAGAATCATCAATATTTCAGGGTTAGCTCCAATGGACCTGGCCTTTGAAAAAGGCCATAAAGAGATCGCAGAGATCTTAAAAAATTAATTTCTTTTTAAAATTTCGCATCCGATTCTGCAATGAAGGCAGCGTTTCCGATCACAGTAAAATCTCTTTAATTGTAAAATCCCCTGACTTTGCAATGCGCTTTGAACTTGCCAATCATATTGGGCAAACTGTCTCACAACCATATTTTTTTCTGAAGGAAGCTGCTCCAAAAGAGTTAGGGCCCTATCAATATAGGTCTGAATACTGAAATATTTACCGTATGAAAAAAGAAAAACAATAATCACATTAATAACAAGCGTGTCAATAGTTTCATTACCCAACCGAAGTGTTTCTTTTATCTTCGTTTTTGTACCAAAGGAAAAATGTCCGTCAAAATAATCACTTAGAGACGCTATCTTAAATAATTTTCGAGCTCTTTCCAAATCATCGACAGCCAAAATCTTGGCAACGCCCAACTCGTTCTTGCTAAACAAGACAGCTAATTGAGCAATTCGCCGTTCGGGAAAATTATATGGTCTCATTCTCATCCTCTTCCAAACCCCATAAACAACCTCTATACCGTGTATATGCTTTTGATACTCAAATTCACCGGCTAACTGCTTCATATACTCGCTTCCTGACTCCTGAATTAACAACCCACTAACCCCAAAGAAAAGAGCTTCTATTTTAAATAGGTTTGAACGATATTTTTGTAAAATGTTCCAAGGTAATTTCTCCCCAAGCTCCTGAAATGTATCGGCATTAACTTTTAATCCTATACATCTGCAAATCCATACCCATAACGTTTTTTCCCAATCCGTATTAAATTGATCTAAAATCAACAAAACTTGTTGAACCTTCATTTCTAGGCGTTCAACAGCTAAAGTACTCAGCCACATGGATTTTTTAAAAAGATCAATTGAACCAAGCTGAAACTCACAAGGTATCGAACTTTTTGCGTTCATCATCGTTGAATACCGTTCCAACAGATGCTGTTCGACATATTCCGAAAGCACCAATGTCGGTATTGATGTACCGTCATTTCGGTAAATAACTTTATCGTTTCTCCAAACCACATGTAAGATAACGTTATTATAAACGGTATCTTCTTGATGACAATGTCGATCCCAATCCGAAGATTGGATATGCATCTCGACATGACCAAACCAATCATTATCTTTACACCTAATATGTGACATGAGGAAATCGGGGCCTGAATCTGTATTGTATTGCCCCACATGAACAACGGCCAAGGGTTCACCATCCGTAGAATGCAACCCATTTGCACGGAATAGCCGAAGTTTCCAGATAAACTGCATTAAGTTTTCTGTAACTAACATAATTGTAATTTAAGAATTAAATTAACCGGCTATGGCTTAATTCCCTAAATATACAATTTAATAATCACTGTTTCTTATAGATCTTTAAAAGATCATTGGAAACCAATTTACTTTCAAGCAATTGTCCACTAAATTGTGGAGCCGTAATTCCATTAAATAGCTTTGTTTCGGTTTCAAACACCCTCGCCTCATCCCAGAGATCCGCATCGATAAACATGTGCAGCGTAGCACGCCCTCCTTCAATGATGATTGACTGAACATCCATTAAATATAGTTGATAAAGAATATTCTGCGGCAGATACAACCCGTAATTTTCAAGCTCAATATACTTAACATTTGATGTCCAATCTGTCTTTTTAGCATTGAAGACGATTGTATCAGCTTGATCATCTAGAATATTGGCATCTAGTGGAATGGCAAGATCTCTATCTAAAAGAATACGCAATGGGTTGTTACCCTGCCATTCTCTTACGGTCAGACTGGGATTATCTACAACTGCGGTATTTGTACCGACCAAAATAGCATCTTCCTCTGATCTCCAGCGGTGAACCAACTGTCGGCTAGCAGCATTGCTTAACCAAATTTGTTTATTTTGCATCCCCATAAAACCGTCCTTCGACTGCGCCCATTTTAGAATAACATAGGGGCGGAATTGACCAATACGTGTAAAAAACCGACGGTTGAGCCATACAGCCTCTTTTTCCAGTAAACCAATTTCAACTTCAATACCTGCTTCGCGCAGTATCTCAACTCCCTTGCCATTCACCTTGGCGAAAGGGTCCAAACAAGCGATATAGACTTTTAAGGGTTTTAGCTCTGCAATCATATTGGCACATGGCGGTGTCTTTCCATAATGCGCGCAAGGTTCAAGGCTAACATAAAAAATACTTCCCTCGATAAGCCGTTTTGCTTCTTCCCCATACTTTTGTACAACCTGCTGTACCGCATTGACCTCAGCGTGTGGTCCACCATATGGAGAAGTATATCCTTCACCGATAATTTTACCGTCCAAAACAATGACAGCCCCAACCATTGGATTGGGACTCACTGAACCCGCGCCCATTTGGGCCAGTTCCAAACAACGATGCATATATTGCTTGTGCATATCCATGGATACAAATCTATGAAAATCGTACCTTTGACACATGAAAATACTTCAAGATTTCGAATTATTATTTCAACATGAGCTTCAGGGGTTATATGATGAGGATGAAATAAAAGCAATATTCTTAGTGGTTGTTGCCGAAAAGTTTGGGTTAAATAGAACCAATTATCAATTGAGAAAAACAGATATCGTCAAGGAGGCGGATAAGGCTGAAGTACTTAGCATCCTTCAGAATCTAAAAAAGCACAGACCTATACAGTACATACTCAATAAAGCAGATTTTTATGGTGAAGTTTTCCAGGTCAATGAATCGGTCCTCATTCCACGCCAGGAAACTGAAGAACTTGTCGATCTGATCATCAAAAACCACAAATCTTCTCAAAACCTAAAAATTATAGATATCGGAACTGGCTCTGGCTGCATCCCGATCACCTTATCAAAGCATCTCAATAATGCCCTAGTAACAACGATAGACATCTCAAAAGAGGCGATAAAAACAGCACAAGAAAATGCTAAGAATTTAAAAACTCAGGTTCAATTTATCAATGCGGATATATTTGAATGGGAATACATTTTCTCCGACCAACACTATAATATCATTGTATCCAATCCGCCCTATATAACCCCGGGAGAAAAGCAGCACATGAATCAAAACGTATTGGCTTATGAACCTGAGCTCGCATTATTCATTGAAGAAAGCGCTCCATTGATTTTTTATGATGTTATTTCATCCTTTGCTTTGAAACATTTAACCCCAGATGGAGATCTATATTTTGAAATCAATCAATATCTCGGTCCAGAAATGAAGGAACTTATGGTCAAAAAAGGATTTGAACAGGTCAAACTCATAAAAGATATCAATGGAGCAGACCGAATAATCCATGCAAAAAAAGCGCGATAAAAAAATAATCCGTTTATTTATTAACAGTTAAGGCCTTTTCGTCAAAATTTGCATGCTATAATTTGGCATATATCAAAAGAAATTCTACCTTTGCATCACTTTCAAAAACAGAAAGGATTCCGTAGCTCAGCTGGTAGAGCAATACACTTTTAATGTATGGGTCCTGGGTTCGAATCCCAGCGGGATCACAGAAGACAATATCAAAAAGAACTAAAACCCTGCAAATCAAATGATTTGCAGGGTTTTTGCTTTTTAGGGCTATCAATATATTCACCATTTCGCATAAAAAAAGTGCGTCATAAGGTGCGTCGTTCTTTACAGATTCCAAAACTCCCCTAATATTAATTAAAAATCTGAATATCAGCATATTCAGATTTTAAACATCTTGATTTGGACATACTGCAAAGCTAATTTTGTATCACTTAATGTTATCATTATGAAAACGAATCTTAGCTTACTCTTCTTCCTGAAAAAGCCTAAAAACTACAAAGATGGTGCTCCCCGCTTCATTTATTTAAGGATTACCGTGGACGGCCAGCGTGCGGAGTTATCGGCAGGCCGTGAGATCGAACCTGACCGATGGAATGCAAAGGCCGGAAAGGCCGTCGGAACGAAAGAAGAAACAAAGACCTTAAACACCTTTCTCAATAAATTCAAGTCCGATGTCAGTGCAGTACACACTCAAATGGTTGCCGAGGGCGCAGAAATAACAGCTGAAAGGGTAAAACTCAGGTATCTTGGGAAAGACGAACCCGCCCCCTCACATACTATTCTAGAAGCGATCAAAGACCACAATATAAAGATAGAAGCTCTTGTCGGGCAGGATTACGCAAAAGGCACATTGAAAAGATTTCAGGTGCTGGAAAGACATATCGGGGGATACATCCAGCACCAGTACAAAAAAGATGATCTTGACGTAAAGAAAATCGACAGGGCATTTATCGCTAATTTTGATTTTTACCTGCGCAACGAAAAGAAAAACGCAAACAATACCGCTATCAAGTACCTAAAGAACTTTGGAAAGATCGTCAGGATATGCGTGTACAATAAATGGCTGGAAAGCGATCCGTTTGTAGGATATAAATTAAAATCCAAGCCTGTACAGCGTGATTTCCTAACCTCCGATGAACTCAGACGAATATCTTTGAAAATGTTCGTTACCGAACGCCTTACCCAAGTACGGGACTTCTTCCTGTTCAGCTGCTTCACGGGACTTTCCTACGTGGATGTCAAGAAACTGAAACCTTCGGACATTATTGTCGGTGTGGATGGTTCACGCTGGATCAATATTTATAGGCAAAAAACAGGCACAAGGGTTCCCGTTCCCCTATTGTCTGTGGCCGAGGCGATCCTTGACAAATACAAAGATCACCCCGTATGTATCGCAAACGACATATGTCTGCCAATATCAAGCAACCAGAAAATGAACGAATACCTTGTCGAGGTCGCTGAACTGTCGGGCGTTAAAAAGACTTTGGGCAACAGGGTCGCAAAACGGACTTTTGCCACCACCGTAACGCTCTGCAACGGCGTACCTATCGAGAGTGTTTCCAAGATGCTGGGACATACCAACCTGCGCACCACGCAGATCTATGCGCAACTGTTGGACGAAAAGCTCGCCATCGACATGGCCCCGCTCAAAGAGCTGTTCAAAAACATACCGGTGCAAGCAAATGCTGCGACAGAACAAAATGCACTTGCCGAACAGACATTAAAGGCATTCTTGCAGATATTGTACCCCAATGCTTCCGAGCAACAGGTCACATCGCAGATCCACTTGCTAAAGGAAAGTCTATTACAAGCTGTTTAACCGATGTACACAAGGCCGTTTTAGAACGGCCTTGTCTTAACAAATCGAGCGGAAAGGATAATCCAATCTGTACGACACGTGTCAAAAAACTCCATTATATGATTAAGTCCGCCGAGAGGGCGGAAACGAGATGTTTTGCCATCTTTCAAAAGTTATCAATAAAAAGCAAAAAAGTATAAGGGACGGCCGAAAGGCGTCAATTTTTCCCGTAAATGCCCGAAAATGGGATCTACGGTAGAATCATGCGGTGGTTACGATTTCTATAATCTAAACAAATATTTTACTATATTTATTTGATCGAGTTGGTAGCACCAGCTTCTTAATATCATAAAGCATGAAAGAATTAAGATTACTATTATTTATCCTTTTTATTGGATTGGGAATTTCCCATGCCCAAACGAACAAAAACTATGTTATAGACCTACCCTCGGTCAATCAAGATACAACCTTTGAGAACGTTTTACATCTTCTTCTGTCGAGCGATTATTTTGTCCTTTCGGCTGATAAAGATTCTGGGCTAATACAGTGTAAAATCGTTAAGGATGACCGTAAGGCATTTTCAAAGTTAGAAGTAGATATTCTCGAATACAATCTATTGATACGTGACAGCCAAGGAAAAGGTACTCGGATTTATATACAAGCCAACCTCAAACAAAAAATCCATAAAATCCTGAACAACGAAGGTATTTACTATGATGATAATGGTGTAACTAAAGAGGCAAAACACTACGAATCCCTAATTGAATTCCTTAAGTCCCATCTGATTTAGCACTTCTTTGGCACACCGGCTTAAATCCAAATGACCAGGATGTTAATTCGGTTCGTTGATCGTCACGAAAGCTGTTGTTATCTTTGACACCTTTTGCGTTTCTTCTTTTTCTTTATGCGGTTGACAAACACCTTTTTTTCGCAATCTCAGCATGTGTTTTGGGGAACACTGGGCACGCATAACAGCCCAACTTGTTCCTTACAGAGCGTCCCTTAATGATTTTGCGCTTCGTTATCTTATTCCATTGGTAAAAAGGCTGTTTTTTTCGTTTTTTCTTTTGGTAGTGTTGTAGCTGGACACGATGAAAAGGGCAAAGGAGAAAGCTCAGATTGACACGTGGAAATTCATCGTAAACAGCCAAAAGCGGGAACGGCGAAGGAAGCATGTGGTGGGGTCCCGCAGGCCGAAAATGAGCGTGGGGAAAACTCCCCAACTGGCTGTGAGGTACGAAACAGCCTGTTGGAAGACATCGGACGTTGTGGCGGACGAGCGCAGCGAGGCAAGCCTCTACGTCCGATATATATTGGTCTGTCCACAACTGAGAAAAGCCTTCACACCCTGATCCGATCAGTTTATTGCACTAAGATATACAGGTCCCAAAGGCATTATAGAACAGGTCTAAATTTATAGAGCTAAGAGCCTTTTTCTAAAATATAGATCAGGCCCTTAGTTCAAAATAGATTCCCGAAATCCCGACAATTTTTTTTCATGTACCAATTGGAGATCTAGGTATCTGATCAATGCCAAATACTACGCCATTCAGTCTACTACCTAAGGGAGAGCCTGTTAATCTTTATTATCCTATATTAATAGTACGATTCCGAACATCTTGTGTTCAAAACCGAACATTTATTTTTCATTCCCCATGATTATCTCATGTTCTTCGCTAAATTTCTGCGAATAGTTTAGCTAAAGCCGCACTGAGTGGCTCCGTGAGAAAGTTGGCGACAGTTCACGGAATACGCCTCCATATGGGATGATGCGCATATTGATCTGAGTGAAATGGTTGACGATTTGCGTGTTCCTTTGAGGCCTGATAAAAACCTGTATGTACTATTTCAACTTCACCAAAAGATTGCTGACGTCTTTCCATGATAATTTTCAATCTTGTCTTAGGTGAACTCAGGAGCTCTTTATATACCCCAAAACCCATATAACGGGCCACTAAAGAATCAGGGAGGGGAACATTGCCAAGATCAAAGCGCCCATTTTCATCTGACTGTACGGATTTAACATGGTGCTTGAGACTTATGGTAACTCCTGAAAGTGGTTTTCCACTGTCGTCATAAACGTGACCAGAGATCTGTGCTCTTACCTTAACAACCAACATAAGGGACATCAAAATTATAATCGCTTTTTTCATATCCCCCTTATCTAATATCCGATTTTAACCTTAGCTCTTGCGGTATCGTTGATATATCGCCAGCTATCAATCTATCAACTAAGCTTTTGGTATCTGCTTTGGTATCGGGAATGCCGATAAAGACATTATTCCTGACCCAAGCTGATGGCCCCGTTACTGATCTGCCACAGAAATAAGCGTTCAATAACCAAACCTCTGGACCAACCAATTGGGGCATTGACCATCCCTTTTCTTTAATCATCAGTTCAGCCATAAAGTCCCAGTCTAACATCATTCCTACAGCAAGCACTTGTTTATCATATTCTGGTTGCAGGTCCTCCCATTTGTCCATCGCTTTTATACAGGGAGAACACCACCGTGCCCAAAAATCGAGCACCAATATTTTGTCTTTGGAAAGCTCCCGTATTGTTATGCTATCTCTCCCCTGGGGATCATTAACGATGCGGATAGGAAGATCCAGTATATCATCAGGAATTTTATTCTCAATACTGATAGGGTCAATCTTTTCCACATTTGGTTTATATACAAACAGGGGATACTTTTTTATATTCGCATCTGGGTGAAAATAAAGAATCGTCTCCCGTTTATCATCTGCATTTTTTATATCTACAAGATAAGGGACATTCTCCCTGGTGATCCTAAGCATAGATCCTCTGTCAGCCCGTGTTTCCACGGACTGTGCAGAGCATAAACTAAACATAGAAACGAAAATTGTCGTTAGCGTCTTTAAGAGGTTGTTTCCTCTGTAAAGATGCGTTTTTATAATAGCTTTTATTATTATTTGCATAATATAGTATAATCTAGTCTGTTTATATTGAAGAATATATCGGAGCGAGAAGGATAATCTATCCATTTCTATCTCTCATTCTGCTCTATCCCATTCGCTTCAATCTCCGATTGCGGAATTGGCCAAGTCCATTTCTTATCATTCGGTTTCAATGAATATTGTACACCGTCCAATACTCTTGAAAACGTTACAGGATACTTTCCTTCGAGATTTAGCCTCCGTGCATCTTCCCAACGCCTTCCCCTCATAAAAAGCTCCTTGTGCCGTTCTTTGAGTATATACAACAGTAGATCATCAATCTCTGCAAGTCCTATAACCCTATAAGAACTTTGGTCAAACCTATTCTTTCGCAAAAAGTTGATATCATCCAGAGCTAATTGTGGAGATCCCGTACGGGCGTAGCATTCCGCCCGGATCAGGAGCATTTCTTCCACACTTAAACCTGTAAACGCTTCTATCGCTCCCTTACCGCTATAAGACCCAGTGTATGCTTTTGTATTGTCAGGCCGTGTAAAAAAGTACACCTTTTTTCGCAGATCCTCCGGCTCAATGGACTCTATAAACAATGTATCTGCATTTCTTCGGGTCGCCCCGATAACGCCCCCGACGGTTTCAACAGAATAAAAGATGATGGCAGGATTGTTTTTGCCGTAAACGTCGAAATAGCTACTTCCAAGGTTTGAGATCGTGCCTGTCAATTTATTAAAATCGACAAGCGTGTTTTTCTTTTTTAGGACAATATCGGCGTATTTTAGCGCCATACCAAAATTTCCCTGCCCGAGATAGACCCGTGCCAATAGGGCCTGCACCGCCGTTATTCCGGGCATGTAAGGGTTATCGTCGTCTTGTATCGGCACTTTTTCCGCCTCAGTCAGATCTTTCAGGATCTGTTCGTAAACCTGTTTCAATGTCGAACGGCCGTATTTGATGGAAACATCATAATCCAAACGTAGTGGCAGCCCGGGTTCTTTATCAGCAGTCGCTTCCTGATATGGCTTACAGAATACCTGTGCCAATTGGTAAAAATTCCAAGCCCGATGGAAACGTGCACTGACCTTTACCCTATCTATGTCCCTTTGCCCATCTGCTCCAATACTGGCCGATTCGACATCAAGCGCAAGATTGGCAATCATAATCCGCTCATACCCCAGATCCCAATCCCTCAGATTTCGTTCATTGCCGTAAGCATTGTCCTTCCAAAGATAGGCAAATTGATGAATCGGTGTGTATTGCGATCCCGCTGTAAGGTCAGCCCCATTTTTGACATAATATTCGTCGGCTCCCAGATAAGCCAGATCGGTAGAGGTCGTATACATAATATTTCTGCCCAGAATTGCCAAATAATCTTTGGCTGTCTTTGGCACCACCTGATTGGAAGTCCGTTTTTTATCCAAAAAATCCTTTCCGCAGCTTGCCAAAGTAATGACAAGGCAAATTATCAGATATTTTCTCAAATTCTTCATTATTCGATTTTTATAAATTCAACTTAAGTCCAAGAGAAAAACTCTTCGGTGCGACATAATCCGCATTTGGATAATCAGGGTCTAAACCATATTTATTCGCTTTCCATAAAATTCCAAGATTGCGGGCATAAGCGTAGAACTGGATATTCTTAAACATCTGTCCCGGAAGTATGCCAGCAGGAAGATCATAGGAAAAGCTTATATCCTGTAAACGGAAATGCGCCCCTCTGGTCACGAAATTTTCATACTGTTCAAACATGCTGTACAGATTATCGCTGGGGTCAGCTGATGTAGCGGGAATATCTGTCCATCGTTCGTCTCCGGGACTCTTCCATCTGTTCAGGTAATCCATATGATACTGCTGTCTGTATTCACCGCCGGGTACAGTGGTCGAACGCCTGAATACATGCCCCAATTTCCACGCAATCAGGAAAGACAGGCTCATGCTTTTCCATTTAAACTCATTTCTCAAAGAGCCATATATTATCGGCACCGTAACTCCTGCATTTCTTAAATCCGAAAGGGATAAACTGTTATAATAATCTATTCCATCCCGCACACGTTGTCCATCAATAAACATTTGCACAGTACCGTCGTCAGGATCGAGTGAATATTTTGGTAACGCATATAAGATATCCTTGCTTTTTCCCTTGACAGGTACAGAAGGTTCCAGAAGATAATTATATAGGGCAATATTTGTATTTGCAGAGTATCCTGTAACATTATTTTGAACGAAGTTGAATAGAAGGGTGCTGTTCCAGCTAAATTCCCCACGGATGTTTTGGCTGTTGAGCTGAATATCAATCCCTTTGGTTTTAAGATCAGCATAGTTCATCAGGTTAGAGTTTTCCGCACTGCTTCCCGGATAAATTCCCACACTTGTCGGAAGAATATTGGCCCCTATCAGATCGGTGGCATTTTTTATATAAAAGTCGATACTGCCCGAAAAACGGCTATCGAGTAACCGCATATCCATACCAAAATTCAGGGTCATTACCTGTTCCCATCGCAACGATGGATTACCGATACTCCGGACAATCGCTACCGGAAGCCCTGTATTTGGGTCATTTGCCGAATGGCTGATGGTAGGTAGGGCACTGACATTCTTGTTTATATTACCGGCGACACCATAAGTAGCCCTCAAACGCATATAGTCAACCGAAGGAAGTTGGAACCAGCTTTCTTTTGTCAGGTCCCAACTGGCACCCGTGGACCAAAGAGGGGTACCTTTTTGATTCGTCTTTACGCCAAACAGGTTAGAGCCATCCCATCGCAGGGAGCCAGAAAGGATATACCTGTTTTTATAAGTATAGCTTATATTTCCAAAATAGGAAAGATACCGGTCAATAAGCTGTTGCCTTGCCGAAGGCGGAGCCATCAGTCTTGACCGCCCACTGGGCCGTGTCTGATAATTTTCAGTATAATTATAATTATTGTCTCCGATCATCAATTCGGGATCATAATTATACAGTGTGAATCCCGGATCGGTGTTTTCAACCTGTTCCCTAATTTCTGCCCCTGCCAAAGCATTTATATCATTGTCCTGATTGAAACGTTGTGTATAGTTTAGCTGCGCCCTTGTGGAGTGGCTTCTGGAATGAATACGGGCTAAATCCTGAAATATCCCGCCATAAGGAATAATTCGGGTGCCATTTGGCTGTGTAAAGTAATTGACCAAATTCCGCACGTAATAGCTATCCTTATCATATAGCGCCGTACTGCCCGAATTCCCTCTTATATATTGATAAGTAGCACTCAGGTCGAAATATTTTAAAAAGTTATATCTGACTCCGATATTGGCACGGAGTTCATCACGATAACTGCGCTTGTCCATGAGTCCACGCTCTTCCAAGGGTATATACCTCCAGTCCAACAGGCCGTTTTCTTCTGCTTGTCCTACATAGGGCTGTCTGTGGTTTTTGATAATGGGTAGCGGGGCACCTTTTTCGTCCGTCAACCGGATATACGGGGATAGGTCCACATGAGTTGAATTCCCTTTTAGGTCATTTAAGCTCACCTGATTGTTTCTGCTTCCCTGCTTACTGTACCAGAGCGATGTTGACAGTTCCAATGTCTTAATGGGTTTAAAAGTGTTCTGTAGATTAAAATTCACCCGATCATTGTCTGACCCGATTTCATTGTTCCGGTTTTTATCATACCCGCCTGAAACATAATAGGTAAAACGGTCGCCACCACCACGGGCATTCAGGGCGTATTGTTGGTATAAAGATGGTTGGTAAAGATATTTCATTGCCTCATTGCGTACCTCGGTGCTTCGCAGAACAGCTTCCCTCCTTGTGAATTCCTCGGGGCTTAATGAACCATTTTCAAGTGCTATAAGCATTTCTACATATTCAGGAAAGGGGATCTGCTGTGCACTCTGGAGATAGTACCCGCCGTTTTTGTATTTTTCCTTTTCGATTTCCATTACTGTGGACGACGGGAGACGGTTGCGGCCATAAAGCAGATCAGGTTTGTCTCCGAGGGTCAGATTGCTATTGATAGCTAATTGCCCTTTCTGATTATACGTTCCCTTTTTGGTTGTAATGACGATCACACCATTTCCTGCCCTTGCTCCCCATATTGATGCCGAAGCCCCATCTTTCAAAATGGTAATATTTTCGATATCATTTGGATTGATAGAAGTTATATCTCCATCATAGGGAAAATTATCCACCACGATCAAAGGACTTGCGTCTGATTGAATGGTGGCTAGCCCACGCACACGGATGTCCGAAGGTTTTGTTCCGTTCGGTGTGACAAACTGAACCCCTGAGGCAACGCCGTCAAGCCTTTCAAGGATGTTCGCTCCCACAGAGCGGTTTAAAAGTTCATTGTCAACGATTGTAAAAGATCCCGTGGCCCTTTCTTTTGGAATACTGTAGAATCCGGTATTTACGACCTGTACCTCCTCCATCTCAGAAGTATACAAAGAAAGAATAATACTTCCCATCTGAAATTGAGCTTTCACTGTTCTGGATTGGTATCCTACATAAGAAATTTCCAGCGTAGTCCCTTCGGAAACATTGATCAATTCAAAATTTCCATTCGCATCTGCTAAGGTTTGCGTCGAGGTACGTTGTCCCTTACTTTCCAAAGCAACAATTGTCGCTCCTTCGAGGGGTTCGCCTTTTTCATTCACTACCTTACCTTTGATCAATTGCTGTGCAACGGGTTCCGTGTGCGACGATCCTTCTGGGAGAGGATCAGTTTTTTTTCGCTTGATCATGATGGTTCCGTCAGAAAGCTCATATTGTAGCGGCTGTCGCTCGAACACCCGTTTTAGTGCTATCTCAAGGGGTACGTTTCGTAATTCCAGACTGATTGGGCTAGCCATTAGCAGGTCTTGATCCACGTAGATCAGGTCACGTCCGCTTTGGGAGCTGATCTGTTCCAGAACAGTTCGCAAAGGAGCGTTTTTGACATGGATAGTCACCTGAGCGATGGTCAGGCCACTAACCTGCAATAGGCAGCAGGTCATGAAAAAAGCTACTAACTTCATCATACGGCATAATTGTTTGGAAATGGGCAGATATACTCGCCCACTAAAAATCTGGTAATAATTCATTAAATTTACGCTGTTTGGTTAATGATTAATTTAATTCTGTTACAAGATTGATTAAGATAACGGACCGGACATGGAGCGGGAGTAGGGTCGAATCATTCCCGCTTCTCTTTGTATAACCGTTACCGTTTTTTGTAAGTTTTACGGCATAACAATCACCCTCCTTCCTTCTAGTTTAAAGCGGACATCACTAGTATACGAGATTTTATCCAAAAGCTTTTGGATATCCTCAAAACGGCTCAGGGTACCGCTAAAGGTCCTCTCTGAAACTGTTCCTTTATAGATGGGTTCCACATTATACCAGCGACCTATTTTTTTCATGACGCTTTCTAGCGGTTCCGACTCAAAGACGAACTTGCCATTTTTCCACGCAACTACTTTGCTCACATTGACGGTTGCCAGACGTATTTTGCCGTACCGATCTACTATTGCCTGCTGGCCGGGCATGAGAATTGTATTGCCATTAATGCCTACCGAACCTTCCACAAGCGTGGTGCGCCCTGTTGTTTCATCGCTGTAAGAATTCACATTAAATTGGGTCCCAAGCACCCTTATCTGTTCCCGTGCCGTGGTCAAGACAAATGGCCGGCGGAGATCTTTGGCCACCTCAAAATAAGCTTCTCCCTCGAGTCGTACTTCTCTTGTGTCTGTCCTTGCCAAATCTGCTGCATAGCTAATGCGTGAGTCCGCATTCAGCCAGATATTTGTGCCATCCGGAAGACGCAATTGATAGGTTCCTCCCTTAGGAGTCAGTACGGTATATTGCTTTGACGCAATATCGGAATTCCCGCCCGCCAACTGACTACCATCGGTATACCTAATCTTTCCATCCTGCATAACTATACCTTCCTTTTTATCATCCAAGTCGATTGATTTGCCGCCATCTATTAGTAGGGTTGCCCTATTTCCTCCGGGAAGCACCGGCTCAGAAATAGATGCTGTAGGAGACTTCGAAGATGGATTTTGCTTGTTATTAAGAAAATAAAGCGAACCTATTCCAAGCAGTAGAACAACAGCTGCTGCATAAGGCAGCATACTTTTCATTAGCGACTTCATGGCTTTTGGCTGGCCTTGGCTCATCATTGGTCGCAATTTCTTATAGATACTGTGGAAAGAGCGGTCAAGCTGTTCCTGTGAAGGAGTAGCTTCTTCCTTCGTAAGATATTGTAAAAAGTGATCTTCGACAGTCTTTCGTTCCTTGTCCGAACAGGTTCCATCAATATAGCTTCCGATAAGCCGATTGAGTTTATCTTTTTCCATAATTTGGGATATCGCTTTAGTGCATTCCTACTATATAGAAACACAAGTGTCCCTAAAATCCCGATCTTTTTGAAAAAAGATCCAAGAATGGGATTCGAGACAAAAGATAATGCTCAAATTGACTGTTTTCGGCCCAAGGAAAGCAAGAGAAAGTAACTAGCAATCAGTTGTTTTTAGGACAGCAATAAAAACATGCTGAGGCTGAGGCCTATTTTTAAGCGCAAATCTTTGGTGGATTTGGATAGCAGATTTTTAACAGTCTTCTCAGAAATACCCATTGTACTGGCGATCTCGGCATGACTGTAATTGTCAAAATAATATAATAGGAAAATATCTCCACCTTTTCCCGGAATGTCCTGAGCAAGTTTGCGCAAGCGCTCGACTAGTTCTTTCTCGAAAATATAATCATCGGTCTGGGTCCTACCTTCGTGGATGTAATGTAGGAGATCCGTTTTATAGGTGGTAAGATTGGTCCTATTTCGTTGCTGATTCAGGAAGCCATAGCGTACACTTTGATTGAGATAATTGAACATTTTACCCGAGATATCTAATGTACTTCTTTTTTCCCAAAGGTTCAAAAATATGGTCTGTACGATATCTTGGCTTTCTTCATCATTCCCACCGGTTAGCCGGAAGGCATACGTATACAAAAAATCATGGAAACGTCTATAGATTTCCCGGAAGGCCGATTCATCATCCTGCTTTACCAATTCCATTAATTCTGTATCTTTCAGTTGACTATAAACCATTAATATATTATTCGGTTAAATGTACTACAATAAAGATAGCAAAAAGAATAAATTAAAACCTATGAAGATGTATTGCTAAAAATTGAGGAACTAAAGCTGCAATTAAAATTTGGTCATTAATTGGCCGACTTATCAGGTTGACTAAAGTTTATTCAATTTTTTGTATATTGATTTATGCTTTGAGAATGAGAGAAATCCTTTCAATGAAACCATTTGACGTCTAAAATGCTTTCTTTCATAATCTAGATTTATAATGGCTCCTGTTCGGTCTTTCATAACCAGCAGGAGTTTTTTATGTTCTTTTTATTCATGGGAGGCTAATAAAATAGATCGATTTAACAAAACGTCATGATCTTTTCATGGGGTCATTTTAACTTGTTAATAATGACAAATTATTTGCACATTCAGACCGAGAAAAATAAAGTTGTTTTTCATTAATACTAATATAACGCTTTTACCTCTGGTTACTATTGGATCTATAGGCCCAATCCAAAATCTGTCGTATGGCAGCCTTGATCCTGTCCATTCCTTCTTTTTTTGAAACATCAATTTCACAGATCGTACTATCCGTGTTTACCGAATGTAGCGTGATATAATTTATGGCTGATACCAGTAGTCCTGAAATAGCACGAAGGTCCACCTCATTTCCCTGAAGCTCCTTGTCGGCAAATGCAAAGAAAATGGTACTCAGCTTTTCCCGTTCCTGAACAATCTGGGATACCATTTCGGATCGTTCACATATTTGCCAGGCGACCATTCTCTGCATCTCAATATTTCTCCGTAGTTCGTCAAACTGGTTCATGAGCAGCGATTCCAGAAAGTTCTGTGATCCATTCTGCGGAGACCCAGCAAAAAAATCCACAGCTCCCACCGAAGCAGAGATCCAATAGTCCTTGCCCTTGATATATGTCTCGATCAGGTTGTCCAACGAACCAAAATAGAGATGGATGAGTCTGCGGTCAACACCTGCCGCTTTGGAGATATTGGCAATTGTCAGTCCGGTATAGCCTTTTTCCCCTAGGACTTTGCCTACAGAAAGGATCAATTTCCCCATTGTTCTTTCCTTGTCGTTCTTTTCGCCACTGTATGTCTTCCGTTTATGCCTGCTGTCCATTTCAGTATTTTGTTAGAAGTGAGTAGTAATATAGCGTTTTAATTCCAGTCGAAGAACCTTAAACAATAAAATTTTCTTACATAAGGGAAAATATGATTTTTATTTCTATTTTTAACCCTAATATAGATCAATTGTAATCGAACATGAAAAAGATAAACCTGCTGTATCTCTGCATATTTACATTATTTCTCGGCTGTTCCAAATCAGAACCTAAAACTTTTGAATACTGGAACAATCAGGTTAATGAAAAGCTCGAAGAAATAAACAGATTGGTTCAGTCCGTTCCTTGCACAGACGCTGGAGATTTTGAAATAGTAAAAAAGGGAGGATATTATCTGGTCCATCCTTCAATCAAGGTTGCCTTTGACAATCTTCATGTCCAATTGGAAGAGCTTGAAAGAGAAAGGAGTCTGGCGGGAGCTAGGGAAGGCTGGATCGGAGGTTCAACACCAATGTTACCTAGCCATCCATTAAGGAAGGTCTGTGAAAATGGCAAGCCAAAACTTTTGTATGTCAAAGACCTCTCTATTGAAGAAATCAATACAGAAATACCCGTGAGGTACAAAGAAATAGTTAATTTTTACAAGGATGCTTCCTGCACTGACCCAAAGCAGTGGATCGGTCGATATATTTTTTCGGATTGCAAGCTAGAAGCTGTACCCGTGCATAAAACTATCCGAAATGAGGAAATAATCTCGAAAGTGGATATATACAATCAGATGATGGTACGGAAGTTTCAGCTTGAGAAGCCCAACTGTGGGGGAGATCTTCGTTTCGAGAGTGTTTTTGAGACGCTACCAGCGCAATGTGAGGACGGAAAACCTGTTGTTGCCGTAACCAGATAAAAAACGGTTCGGGGTGCAAGAACTTCGCCCTCTTACTCTAGACTATTGAATATGTCATATGGGCGACAATATATCAATGAAAAGGATAGAAAATAGCTATTCTAACGGTATTAGTAGGTACTTTATTTTTTATCCTGCCTGTCAATAGTAACTTTACTACTTGATCTCAAAATATCCGTAAATATTATAGGTTTTCTTTGTCTTTTGATAGTCGGACTTTAGATAGTATTTTACGATCCTGTATTTGCCTGTTTTATAATTGATTTTGTCTTTAAATAATTTCTTTTCAAAATTTTCGCTTTCCGTAGGTTTTAGTCGCCAGCCTAGGTCGTGAAAGAGAATATCCTTTGGTGATACCTCTTTCCATTTGTCGTTTTCATAACATTCAATCCGATAATGTAATCCCGTTGAGATAGTATCATTGGTATTATTTGTTATTTTCACCATTATGGTATCGGGGATATCAGAAAGCATAAAAATGTCTGGTTCAACGGATAATGCTACAGATTTATCCTCAATGACATTTATCTGTTCTTTTCTGACTGTTCGGTTTTCTTCACGTTTGGTCTGATTACAAGCCAATAAGAGAATTGCCGAAATTGTAAGTAGGATAAAATATCGCATCTGTCTATTATGTGTGACTTTTTTAAAAACTATAAAAATAAGAAAGATAAAGATGAAAAGCTGCATTGTCCATAAGCCTTGTCCGATAAACTAATAACATCATATAGATATATCATTTCCGTGGTGAAACTCCGTTTGGTGAAAAATAGCGTTGAAAATTGTAAATAATTGGCCATTCACAGGTTTTGTCCTTTGTGGTGAAAGAAATTGACTCGGTTGAGGGACCATGATGAATTCCAGCTCTTTAAAGCCCGCCTTTCCGTACCAAACAGCCGATTGATGGTATGCGTACAGTTGCGCCTCTTTTCCATATCAATTCCAATAGGACCTGCTCACCATCCCACAGAATGAATACAGGAGATCCCTATTTCCGGACAAAAGGACCCAGTCACGTACGCACTTGATATTTTCAAGTACCTGGTCTATTGTAGCGGCCCTGGGGTGGAAACCCATAAATTTCGATAACTGCGATTGTTCGATAAGTTCATGTAACCGGAGCAGCGGATAGCCCGGAAGACGTACAATATCCCGATTGGCGCTCCTCAATTCATTGAGTTCTGCCTTCAGCACGATCTGGTACCAGCAGAGCGTTTCGGTATCGATCCGGTTCAGATACCCCGGAAGTTTGGACAGATAACGTATTTCCAGCAGGAGGAGCTCATGGTGGTCATCTTCGATATAGGCTCGGTTTATTTCGCACTGTATCTTAGCCCACCCTTTGCGGAACAGCAAGGAATATTTTTCCAGTCCTTGACATAAACGGGTATAGACGCTTACCGTATCAACTGATCTGATCGGACAGACCGTTGCTTCCCTGATGCGATCGGTCTTCGAGGAAGCGGAATGACAAAGGATGTTGGGTTTTGAATATTCGGGTGATTCCAGAGCTCCTTCACGATCCTTCATCAATTCCTGATAGATCATGTCGGACATGCCCTGTTTATATCCCAAAAGTCCGAAAGACTGGAGAAAATCAGTCTGGGATTCAGTTGGTTCGGCCAGTTCAAAAGCAGAGGAGATCAGGGCAAATATGCACAGGCGCACCCAGTCCCGGTCTTTCGCTGACATGGGTTCGGAATTAATTCTGTCAGCTAACAGTTTGGCGGAGCCATAATGAAAGTCAAGCAGTGTATCCCTTTGTTCAGGTTCCGGTCGTAACAGATAAGGATCCAGAATGGTGTGGATCATCGAGGCTGCCCAGTCGAAATGATCGAGTTTTGGGACGACCTTGCCCCGTAGGTACTGGAACCTTTCTTCTAGTCTTGACCTGTCCAGGCCCCTCATCTTTTCAAGGTGTATTTTATAATAATACTCTTGAGATCTGGGGTAACTTTCCTTCTCAAAACGGTTAAACGGAAAAGTATAGATCATCCTTTCGATCGATGGCCGGCTCTTTTTCTTTTTCCCCTTAAAGTAATAAGTCAACAGGCTCATACAGGCGAGAAAGAATTCGTCTCCCGAAAAAGAGTGGGATCGGATTCTCTCAGCGATGTCCCTTACATGAACTTTGGTCTCCTCTGTCAATCTGGCGCTATGGAAGTCAGTCGATACCGGCGTGTCCGGCAGACCGGCCTTCCAAAAATGGATTTTTTTTCCGTCGATTTTTAGGCCGGGTACCATCGCATCGTCATAGAAGATGTCCAGCATACAGTATTCTCCCGGAAGAAGGAGCTGTACTAGGGTCTGGTCCCCCTGCCAGAACAGCTGGCATTCGCCCTCCCGACTCCTTCCGGTCTGGTATTCCCCGAACCGGAAGTCAATATTTCCGGCAAACTGGATATTCAGGGTCAGTACAGGCCTGTTGGGCACGGAAAAGAGCTTGACCTCTTTGTGGACGATATACCTGGAAAAGCGGAAATGGCAAAATGAGTCGCATGCGGAAAGTATCTCTATGAGACAGTTGTCGGATCTCAGGACAGACTCAGCGACCAGATAGTCTTCACTTACAGTCATATGGTCTGGACCGAGAGCAAAGGGGGGAAGGATGGGTTTTTCCCCTAGATCTACAAAAATGGATCTGGCGTATCTTATCCTGCTATTCATGTCGTCATATCTAATATAATTCGATTATCCGCCGACACATCCAATACCAACTACTTTGTTCAGGGAATTGATATTGACCTTCACTGTCCGCAGCGGGACCTACCACAATATACCAAAAAAATTGCATCATATGAAGCATTATGTCCACCTTTGGATACCCAGGGAGTCATAAGCGAACCCGCAAAATGAAAATGTCGAGCAAAAACTGTATTTCATATGGGTAAAACGCCAGTTGGTCGAGAAAATTTGTTGGACATTTCTGGATTCTGTATATTATAGGATTTAACGCTTCGGGAAATCCAGGCTTTTTCCGGGGAGAAAGGAAAATACGCATGAAAAATCCCATCGTTATCCACTATTCAGAAACGGCAATCATGCAAAAAGATGTAATGGATCAGCCCGGCTTCTGCAATTACCCAATCCGTGGGCTCCCCTGGACGACTGTCCGGGACGTCGGGTACAGCATGTCCCTTCAAGAGTCTGAATTCTTTGGCGGCCACATGCTGCTCATGGAGCTCGAGGCCCTTGAAGAGACCGAGATAATGTTCTCCGCTCCCCAGCCGGTCGTGTTTACGGTTGTCATGGTCGAGGGGTTCTTCAGGTTCTTCCAGGAAGAAAAGCTTCTTTCATATGCTATGGGAGGCTCTTATTATATGACCTACAATCCTTCAATTACAGCACGGCTAAAAGCCAGTACGGGCAAACACGTTATCCTGGTATTCGCTCTGGACAGGGAATCCCTCGGTCTTGCAGAGAGGACATATCCCCCAATGGAAATCCTTATGGAATGTATACGGCAGAGATCCCCGCACACCGTCAGGTTGCCGGTATGCAGGATGACCAGAGAGGTAATCGACCTGTGGAGCTGTATACGGAAGTTAAGTTCAAACATCCATATTCGCAGCAGTGATATATCTTCGGTAGTGTCCCGATTGATCCGGATCTATCAACTCCAGTTGAAACAGGGAAATGTCGTGAAGGAACAGCTCTCCATGGAGATCGCCAATGCCCTGATTATGTACGTCGACGCCCACTATACATCCGATAGGGATGTCAGGAAGGCCGAAATTGCCCGGCGGATCGGTGAACCGGTGTCAATTCGAAGGTTATTGTCAAGTTGCTTTCGGCAGGTCCCTGCACAAGCATATCAGGGATATGAGAATGGGGACGGTTGTCCGGCTGCTTGTGGATACCGATATGTCCGTAAGGACAATCATAGCGAGTGTGGGCTATTCCCACGGATCAAACTTCTTCAGACTTTTCTTGATCTATTTTGGGCTTTCACCTGCTGAATACAGGAAAAAGAACAGATAACCGTCCTTTTTTATTCTTGGTGGTGTCCATTTTTTTCGGATTTGATGAAAATAGTTGGTTTTACCAAAAAAACCGACACCATTTTGACCGATTCCCCTATTTATCTTTGTCATATAAGTAGAACAGTTGTTTTCATATCCATATTCCGATATAGATATAGAAACAAATAAAATATGGTAAGCGTACCGGGGGTTGAACCAGTTTCCCTATGGTATAGTTCCAGACAGGGGGCCATTGGCAGTGAGACCAACCCCATATATCCGCCGATACGCTCAGGACAGATACGGATGTCGGGACAAGGGACGGGGCACAGCGATAAAGTGCAAACAAGCCCATGGTGGGCAGGCGGGGCCAAGGTAGCCCTGCTGATTAACAGGTACATGGACATGTAAAAAAATGGATGCAATGAAAACAATAGGCACAGCGAAAAGAAAAACGACAGGTTTCCTCCTTAGGACAGAGGAGATGTTCCGATCCATTCGGATAAGGATGCACGCCATTTTCCTCCGGATATCCATGATCATTAGGTTGGTAACAAAGGTTATCGATCTGCGGTGGTTTCCTTCCCTGAAAACCTTAAACCACAAGAGAGTTGTCAAAAGATTCTTTTACCCCCTTAGGTTCGCCACTTTCCCGAGCCGGCCGGTCCTTCGGCTTCGAGGAAACTGATTGACCACCACACAAGATCCCTCAAAAGCATAACTGAGAGGCAAAACCGGGATGTACTAATTAACATAAAAAAGCTATCATGAGAAAAATCATGACCCTGATGCTAGTGATACTGGGTATCACTGTTTCAGCGGGGGTTATAGCGAAAGCCCTCGAAAACAAAAATGAGCCACTACCGAAAAAGGCTATAACCGCCTGGGAACTCACTTCGCCATCTGCGAATCCAACACTGGAGACCAGTTATCAGCCGTTCACAGGGAACCCAGAGGAACTGTGTTCCGGTAGTGAAGATGTCTGCGCAGTAATGGCCGAAGACCGTGGAGATGGCCACCCTGAATTGACCCCGAGTTTGATAAACCAGATCAACAAACAGGCTCCGGCAGAAGACGTATATTTTAAGAATTGATAGGACTGCCCCAACCTTTCTTTGTCAATTTTTAACAGATTCTGTTGAATTAGGTTTATTTTAACCGATCATATCCCAATAATTGGGATATGATCGGTTATTTTATAGAGATACAGCAACTTTATTTACCTACCCTTGTAGGGAGGTTGAAAGGTGTGTCATTTTTCGAAAGGTCTATCTGATAGCTCTTTTCCCCCACCTTCCTGGTTATTACAAAGGGTTCCGAATTCTCAGCCGCATAGCGTTTCAGGTCCATCCACCTTATCCCCCCTTTGAAACAGAGTTCTTTCAACCGTTCTTTTTTTATCAGATCCAACGCTTCCGGTTTACTTAGTCCAGAATAGTTAAAAAAAGAATCCTGTACATAACGCTTTTTCAAAAATGTGCTGAGCACATCAAGACCCTTGCTTATTTTGTCTAATCTGATCAATGCCTCTGCATAATTCAGGTATAGCTCCCCGGAAGTCAACCCGCCAAATAAAGTGGAGTTATTCACCCCAGTATAACTTCCCTTAAATGTTATTTTATCCCCTGAGCCTGTGAAAAAAGCAGTCTTTCTCAGGTCACCCTCCTCAAAAAGATCAAAAAGGTACTGCGGGACGTTAGCTATCGAAGGAGCAAAAATACTTTCATTGCCTGATATAGTGGAATAAAAGATAGTCTCTCTGTTAAAACGTTCAAAAGGAAGCTGCGATCCTGTGGGAAGATCCTTGAAGTCCAGGAGCGCCACATTTTCCTTCATCGCTTCCCCAGCATAAAAAGATGTCCGTTCCCAATTGCCCAAACTGAGATAAAATCTGCTGAACAGTGCTTTTGCAGCCAGGCGTGTCGGTCTTGTACTGATCTCCTGTCTTTCGGGAAGTAATTCTACAGCTGTCCTGAGGTCATTTTCAATAAAATCGTACAGATTACCTAATGTAGAGAAAATGATCGGCTCACCGATATCAGGTGTCTTTTTGATCGGAATTGTCGTTTGGTTCTCGTTGATCCCTTTTTTGAACTGCGGGGAGAAAATAATGGCAAGCTGGAAATAGGTCATGGCCCGCAGGAAGGCTGCGCTTCCCTTGATTCGTTTCCGGTCATTTTCGGACATGCTCCCAAGCGACACCTTATCTATATTATCCAAGACGAGATTAGAATAAAATACCTGGGACATAGAAAAGGTCCAGGTATTATCCGTTAGGGCATCTTGGTTCCAGCTATAAAGTAACCTTGTATTTTCACTTCTGGAATTAAAGTTCTGCTCGGATAGGTAATAATAGTCCGATGCTATATCCCCTAAGGACGGCAGAAAGCCATTTATGTTGTTTTCATCATTGAGCAGTGCCTGAAGATCATCAAGCGTCTGAGGTTCCTTCCATGAGATATCTGGTTTTTCATCCAAAAAGTCGTTGCAGGAAAATAAAAACAGTACGGTTAAGCAAATCAATTTTCTCATCATTTTTCCAATTATAAATTCCAATTAACACCAATACTATAGGAACGGGAAGGTGGCATGAGCGAATAGTCCGGATCCGGGACTCTCTTGCTCGCCTTCCATAATATCCCGACATTGTTTGCCATAGCAGTAACTTTCAGGTCTTTCCAGTTACCTTTCGAAAATGGCCTGTATCCCAACCTGATGTGCTGTAATCTCAAAACACCTCCTTTTTCAACATTTATTTCAGCATTCTGGTAAAATAGATCAGCGGCTGAACTGGCAGGATATACAAATGACGGAACATCTGTCCGGTACTCATCGCCTTTTTTTTGCCAGCGGTCGTAATACTCTGTGTGAAGGATACTGCCACTGTTGACCATATCCGAATAATTTATTGCCGGACGACGGAAAACATGGCCAAGCCTCCAGGTCAGCAACAGTGATACGTCCAATGACCGCCAGTTGAAATCCTGTGTGAGACCACCGAAAAATCTAGGCACGCCCGTACCCATATACTTTAATTCCTCCAGCCGGCTCTGCTGACGGATGGCACTATGATCTGTCGATATTTCGCCATTCAGAAATCCCTGGGCTATTCCGTTTTCCGGGTTCAGTCCGCCCCATTTATAGGCAAAAACAGCAAAGGCAGGAAAGCCCTCTACTGGTGTCAGTGATGTTGCCCCGCCAAGGACATCCGAATCGAGGTTCCTTTTAAAATAGTAGGATATAATCTTTGATGCGTTGAACGTATTGTTGAAGCTGGACCGCATCTGGACTTTTCCAATGCTATAGTTTCCACCAATAGTTACTTCCAGTCCCCTGTTCTGCATCGTTGCGCTGTTTTTTGTCAGGCTACCAAAGCCTATCGTAGGATCTGACGACATTAACGCAAACAGGTCCTTACTGTCTTTAATATATCCTTCGAGGGAAAGTGTTATTGGAACAGCCCTGAATCCCATATCTACGCCTAGATTCACCGTTGAGACCGTTTCCCACCGGAGATTTTCATCGGGAGGATTTCTTACCCGAGCATATTGCAGCCTATTGAGGCTGCTCCTGATGCTATTATAGGCTATCACGGTTCTTCCGCTAAGATCGGGATTGATGTTGCCGCTCTTTCCATACGTCATTCTCAATCTTAAGTTCTGAAATCTGTCCAGAAAGTCCCAATTCTCCCTGTGGATTGACCATGCTCCCCCTACGGACCATAAAGGATTCCATCTCTGGGAAGTACGGACGCCAAAAAGATTGGACGCATCCCGCCGTGCGCTGAAGCTTACACTGTACCGCTCAAAGAAAGTAAGGTCAGTATTGAGGTAGTAAGAGAGAAATCTCGTACGTGTGCCGGAAAGCGCATCGGAAAAGGGGATCCTGCTGGCACCGGAAAGACCCGCAATGATCGGGTAGGTCGAAATATAATCCAGTGCCGGCAGGTTATTGAATTCCCGCTCATAACCATAGGTCCTATAGCTGTTTCCCTCACTGTTTATTATTCTGCTCTCGTTACCAAGGATCATCCGAAGGGCTGCAAAATCACTGATCTTCCGGTCCACATCAACCTGGAAGCGTAAAGAATGGTTTTCACCTAGGGTATTTTGTCCATCCCTTATGGCTGCATTTGGAATAATATAGTTTATTTCCCCATTCTGTATCTGCGAAAAACGGTTGATCAGATCCCTAGCATAAAATGTCCTTCTATCATATATACTTTGCTGTCTATGTTCCTGACGCCCATATTGGTATCTGGCGGACACCTTTATTCCTTTCAATAAGCGATATGAAATATCACCGGTTACCATAACTTCCGTATTTCTGGACGTGTTGTCCGCCGCATTTATTTCCTGGAGTGGTCTGAATGACCAGTCCAGCAGACGGCCGGTATATAGTGTATCCACAAATGCTTTACGGTATTGGTAGGGCATGCTTGCATAATTTCCGTCTGGCCCCATCAATTCGAGATAAGGATACATCGATATCGTTGAATTTAGCATATCCATCCCCTTGTTATTGCCTGTCGTTTTCATCTGTGCCATCTGCATGGCTACCATAAAGTTCAATTTAGGAGTAAGATTTATATCAAACTGGTTCCTGAAACTTATCCTCCCGGTTCCATTCTGCCGCAGGGTGGTACTATTTTTATCGTATCCTGCGCTAAAATAATTGGATGCAATATCACCGCCCCAAGAGATATTTGCGGATGCCTGCTGTTTAAGCATTTTCTGGTAAATGAATCTATCAAGCTGCTCATATACATCAATCTGACCTAAATGTTCAAGTTCCAGTCCGAGTTCACTATCGGTAATTTTTCCTTGTCCGTGCTGGTATAAAAGCTCAACCACAGGTGTGATGGCTGGCCTCGATGTTTTGTTGTTCAGCACAGCATTATATTTCCCGTTTTCATAAAGAAATTTCTCTATCTGTATGTAATCTGCGCTACTGATCCTCGGTATGGATCTGATCTGGGGCAGTTCAGTGAGGGTGGTAAGGGAATTTACCTGAACCTTGAGCCTACTTTTACGGGTTCCTGATTTCGTTGTGACCACGACAACGCCATTTCCAGCCCTCACGCCCCAGATTGCAGAGGCAGAGGCATCCTTGAGTATAGAGATGTCTTCAATATCATTTGGGTTTATTGCATTGGGATCGCCCTCATAGGGAAATCCGTCCACAACGATCAGTGGCCTGCTCATTGATACTCCGCCCAGTGTGCTCAGTCCCCGTATGGAAAAAGAGCTATTCTGCCCATTGCCATTGGCGGGCCTGTTCAGCAGGAGCCCACTCGACAATCCATCCATCCTGCCCATAAAATCTTCCTGCGGCATATTCCCGATCCTTTCTTTGGGGATGTTCACATAAGAGCCCGTACTGGTATTTTTATCAAATGTCTGATAACCTGTAGAAACGACTACCTCCTGAAGTTGCTGTTGGGATTGGGGCAAAAGTATTAAAGCGAAATCATCCGCAAAGCTTTTTGCGATCTTTTTATAACCTACATGATGGAAAACAATTCTTTCTCCGTCATTTTTACTCTCAAAGCTAAAATATCCGTTTCCATCCGACTTCGCCCGCAATGCACCATGGGTGACTGTAACTCCGGGCAACGGTCGCCGGGTCAGGCTGTCAAGAATTTTCCCCTCGATTAGTCGGGACTGGCAAAAGCCCGGCATTATCCAGAAGAGTGACAGTAGTAATATTATGATTTTTTTCATCAATTTCAGTCATTTATGGTTATAATTAGGTGTTTTTCTTGAGTGCGCCGTACCTGCCGTGACCAGCCCTGCTCAGATAGTATTCCATCCAAAATCTCGGGAGATGCAGCATTTAGTTCCACACCAAGATAGACCTGTTCATTTGACAGGTTCTCGGGATAAGTTACCGGTATCCGGCCGGGTGCCTGATTGAGTACAAAAGCAATTTCCGCAATACTGTAATGGAATCTTGTATTGGGAGGTTCAGCTTTTTGGTCCCTGATGAGATTTGCCACACCCGAGGGAATTTCTTCGATCCTACAGTCTATATTTCGATAGGACCGTAGATTATCTTTGAGGTCTGCTGTCGCCTTATCATAAGACTGCTTAATGGCATAATAACTTTCATAACAGAGCTGTGTATTTTTTAAGCTGTTCCACTCCGATGCATCAATTGGGCGGTCACCGGTTTTTTCCCGTATACGGATCCTATTTGGATTTCTCAGGAATATGTCCCCTTGACCTGTCGCTAATGCTATGACCGACAATAAGGGGTAATTGGCGATCTGAAATCTTGAACCGTCCGGCTGAAGGTCCGGCTCCCACCGGGCACCGGGGACAATGCCCTCTATAGCATCGAACATCACCGTAAACCCGGTAGGTTTGCTCTTTTTATCCGGACCGAGCGCCAGAGTCAGTAAATCAATCTTACTGTTCTTCAGTTCTACTTTCAAAGGAAGAGCTCCAGAGTTTCCTGCTATAAGCTCGGCTAATTTTTGAGCGGAAATAAGGCTGGGGAGAGTAAAGGATATGACCTTACCCCTATGTATGACTACCGTATGCGGAATACTGGTTCTTTCGAAACCTTTATCAATGATACTTCCCCTTTCGTATTTATAGAATTCAGCTTGTCGGAACTTTGGATTATCTGCTAAAAAACGTTCAATTTTGGTGGTGGGCTCATCGGATAAGGGAATAATCTTACAGTCAGTGGTATCTTCCAGTTTTAGAAGGTGGGGTAATTCCTTTATACACGGAGCGCACCATGTCGCCCAAAAATCCAAAATTATGAATTCTTTGTCCCGATAATCATTTAAGGAAATAGTTTCCTGACCAGCGGGAAGTGTGATCAAATGTAAAGGAAGTTTCCAAAGCTCCTCAGGAATAGTATCTCCGATCTGTAGTGGCCTTAATGTAAATTGCCCGGTAACAGCCTCCATTTTAGGAGACTGTGCTTGGGCATAACTAAACATTATGAAACAAAAAGGTAATACAAAAAGTACCTGCCGGACATATACCTGTTTATGTCCGATAATGGCAGGTCTAAGAGATAGATATAGGGAAGTGACGTTTATTAAATGGACACGAAGACACTCCATGTAGCTGTAAAATAGCTTCATCTGTAAATAGGTTTATAACGTTCATAATTGTGTTATTTAAATATGAACCTATTACGGGGCGCCCATCGTATAAGGTTTCTGGGATGCCAAAAAGGCTTACAGTCCTATTCAGGGGCAGTAATAATATTTTTGAGGAATTGCTTTTTAATCATGCTCGTCTTGGTTATGCGAGCCTCGAAAAAAAATGGCTGGGTCTTACACGCCATTGTTCTTTGGTGACAGCCAGGAAAATGGACTTACAGTAAGACCCATACCATTTCGAGCCATAAAGATATGGACTCTAATGGATATGGGCATAACCTTACTGCCTCGCCTTCCTGGCTGTCAAACTGTGAACTACGAGACTCTTTAGTTATTGCCTGCCTCATTTAAATTGTTTAAAATGAGGTATTTCTAACTTCAATATTTTTGAATATAAAACAAATATAACTAAAAGTATTGATAATTGGAAATAATTTTCATTCAGTAAGATAACATTAACATTCGATCACTTCTTAGTTTTTCCTTCTTGGTGCTTCATATTTGTCTTATGAGTTTTCATTTAGGTAAGAAGGTCGAAGAAATTGCAAAATCCAAAGGATATTCCCAAGCTGCGCTTGGGAAGAAAGTGAACATGTCGAAGCCGGGAATTGCAAGTATGTATAAAAGAAGTGGCATCGATACAGATTTGTTAATAAAACTTACTGAAGTTCTCGATTATGATTTCTTTAAACATGTTTATGAAAATGAATCTATGATAAAGCATAAAGAAGAGGAGTTGGTACCGCTAAAATCAAAAATTGAACAATTAGATAGTGAGAATATGCTATTAAAGAATCTTGTTTTAAAGAATGATCAAATTACGGAATTGCAATTTAAACATATTGCGGAATTGGAAGAAAAGTTGTTGAGACAAAAATAATATTTACTTTTGGTCCTTAGCAAATAGATATATAAAGTTATAAAAGCCACCTTTTAGGTGGCTTTTATAAGACAAAAAGTCTACAAAGTTTAAACTCACTTTAGTTTTTCTATTTCCTGAATAGGTAAACATAATATATCGGAAATCAACTGCGTGTCAAATCCATTTTTCAGCATCTTAAGTGCTGATTCTTTCTTTTCAGCCTCGGCCTTGGCACGTTCTTGTATCCGCCCTTTTTTTTCAGCCTCTGCCACTTCCTGTACCTGATATTGACGAACAGCTTCGGCGTCCCATTTACGTTTTAAACTTGTATTGTACATCGATTGGCGATACTATTTAGTTTTTTCAAAGTTTGCCCTTACTTCCTGTACAAAGCGTAAGGGGACCCCTGCAATACGCACAATAGCATCATCAGTAAGCCTAAGCTCCTCGATGAGATTACGTACAATACTTCTTTTTTCTCCATCAGCTTTAGCTCTTTCTTCCTGACGAGCTTTTTTTTCAGCCTCTGCCAATTCCTGTACCTGATATTGACGAACAGCTTCGGCATCCCATTTACGTTTTAAACTTACATCGTACATTTCTTTTTCCTCCTTACTTAGTTTACTGTATTCAGCGATCTTAAAAAGCTTTTCAAAAACCGGCTTGCGCAAATATGTCGGCAATTTATCTAAAGAGGACATATTTTTCAGCACATACAGCCAGCCTTCAAGATCGTTCTGTAAATTAGACTCTTCTTTGGTGAAGTTAATCAATTCCAGATAAATAAACCCTAGATCTGGATAAAAAACTTTGCCCGTATCCCTGTTGCACAAACAAATATCATGCAAAAATTCCTTACTGTCGTCATTGGGCATCTTAAAGCCGTCCATTAAAACGATGACGTAAACTTCACTGATGGAATAGTTCCAGTCCTTGCGTCCACCTTTTGGAGCTTGATCGGAAATAAGCTTGCTCCCATAATAGAGCATACGCCTTTTCAGATTGGCCTGTGAACTACGTTGAACCTCGATAATAAACTGCTCACCGTTGTCTGCGGTACAGGTCAGATCAAATATGACCGCCCCGATCTCCTCGGTATCGCCCACATGTTCATTCTTGTTGTAATGCAGATCTGCAATTACCTTCCTCCCACGAAATAGCTCATTAAGGAATGCTTTTAACAGGTCCTTATTAGCATCTGTTCCAAATACTCTCTTAAAGCCGAAGTCAGTGGTAGGATCTATATATGTGGTTGTTATGCTCATAGTCTAAGTCTTTCTGCATTACAAAGATAAGGAGATTACAGCTGAAAACATATATCAATTCGACTATAGGTTGTGTGAGTAAAAAACAGAGAATCATTTTTAAATCATAAAAAACTGTCTTTGTATGGTTTTGATACCAGATTATCAACACAATGTAATTCGTCCCCTGACTGGGGACGAATTTGCAAGCCAATTCGTTGGACAGATCTCATGGGGCATAATCATAATATTGCTATGTCGAAGTAAAGATAATCTTGAAGTAGAGTATGCTTTACAGAGTATACACAAACCGATGGGAGTAAGTTAATTTGAACTTTTTACACAGCTTCCAGACAATCTAAAAAGGAGCCTGTCAACGATAGAAGAAATTGAAAATCAGTTAAAAATTGATAGAGACTATGAAGACTAACTCCATAATTTCTCTTGAGATCAAAGGAAAGATTAGGCAGCGAAATCATATTCTCCTCGAAATTTTCACCGAATGAAGTTCATTTTTGAAGAAATTTCAGGTCAAGAATTTTGGACACAGCTTGTGTCCAAAATTCCATGGGGCCACACAAATTTAATTTTTCAGCAGGTAAAAGATACCGATCAACGAATATTTTATTTAAAGGCATGTATTAGAGGGGCTGGAGTAGAGGAATATTGGAAGATGAAATAAAATTCGATTCCTATAACAAGCGAACCGAATTCCAGAGCAATTTTTCTAAAGCATTAAACCAAAAAGATTTAAGTTAACATAGACTAGAATTTAAAGATGAATATCATCTAACCTTCTTAGGCTAGATGATGTCCATACAGAAAGACACCGTGCGGATGAAAACAAACATTCTGTCCGATTTTGGTACATAAGGAATGGGAGAAAGCAGTCCAGAGTATGGCCATTATGGGTATTTGGTCAAGTCTCAAGTGGATATGTATAGGTTTTGCTAATCTCGTGATGAGGGTAATGCAACCTCGCTTATACAGCGTTGTAGTTGATTTTTATTTTCCGTTTAACCAAAGTAACCAATCTCGTCCTACCATATCCCAACCAAAATTTTCATAGTTTGTTTCTCCGTTTTCTGAAATTTCGAAATAATTATGTCCTCTGTTAAAATAGGACTTGAAGTCAATATTTGTTTTGTTTTCTTGAATCATTTCCACTCTAAGCAAGTCATTATATGGGCAGGCTGTGTCTTTCGTGCCATAAGAAATCAAAACAGGAATGGTCAACCTTCTAAAATCGTTGTTTAAGCTATTTGAAAATGAATAAGTACTTTTATTTGTGTCATATCCGTGCTCCCTAGAAATATCAAAAGGTTCTTCATTGACTGTTTTCCAATATTCAAAGTCTTTTTCTACCCAACTTTCTTTTTCGTTTTCGATTTGTCTGTCCTGCGCTATCATTGACAATATCCTGGAATAGTACGGAGTTCCACCAGAATATATCAAATGGGTGATGTGCGTGTTGGTTACAGCAATTTTGACCGCAATGGACGAGCCTTCCGAATGTCCCGCAACTACAACCTTATTACCATCGACCCAAGGTTGATCAACCAAATATTCGATTATTTTGTTGTTCCGTTCGACGTAGAAGTCTAGGTTTGCGTGTTCCGTATATTCTTCTGGAGGTAGTTTGGTGTCACTATTTATAGATTCCCCGTTTTTTGAAAGTTTGGATTTGTTTATGATCAAGGGAACTCCCGGTTTGTTTATAGCTATCAAATGAAAAGCGTCTGTTAAAATTTCTGCATTAAATGGAAATGGAGGATAATGGATCCCTGTATCTGAGTACTTTATCAAAGGGGTCGCTAACGAACCTTGTATAAATATTAAAATAGGTTTCTTTTGCCTTTCTTCCCCTTTTTTCGATTTAACAATAAAATCAACTTTGTCTGACCGAAAATTTATTTGGTGGTGCACATATCCGAAATCTTCTACTTTTTTTTGAGCAAATGTGGTTTGGAAGAATAAAATTGAAATTAAGATCAGTAGTTTTTTCATTGGTATCTAAATATTAAAAAAATCCTATATATAGGTAATTCTCAAATTGCCCAAACTTCCAATTCCGTTATATCTATCTCCAGCTTGTTCAATGTTTCATCGAAAAAATTGGTCCATATTTGTTCGATTTATGACATTTTAGGATATGGTTTGTTTGTAGTGGAATATAGTTTCGGATGAAGTCTCTCCGTTGTCCCAATTGGTTATTGATATGAATGTTCTATTATTGTAATTAGCCATATTTCACTACGTATTTTTATAGTGTAACACTTGTGGAAAGGGATCATAGTAGTGATGAAGCAATGATTTCCATTCCAGGTATTGTGGAGATTGACGGAATCCGACTTCGTGTGCTTCAACAGAAACCCATTCGACTAACAGGATGTATTGGTTTTCTACTTCAATACATTGTTTCAATGAATGTTTTATATAGCCCTCAATGGAGGATATGTATTGTCCAGCTTTGGAAAAATCTACTTCAAAGGCCTTCGATTGGCCGGGTTTTACGTTTAATATGGCGACTTCTAATATCATTGAGTTCAAGTTTTTTCAGTTTATTCGGGAAATCCCGGCTGTTTACAATGTGAAAAATATCCATTTTTTGTGGTTTTGACAAATAAGTTCACATGTTTGGTGGGCAATATTATTTTCAAAAAATCTAGATTTTCAATATGGTATCCTTTAGTCAATGTTTACGAAACATTGTTTTTTAAGTCCGTTAATTTCATTAACTTTAGAAAGGAACCCTTAATAATTTTGAACCAATTTGCAGACCATTTATGGATCCACGAGCCAAGATACGGAACATTGCATTTCTGGATCCCTCCGATCCGGGATATGGGAAATTTGTGGATGAGTCCCGGCTGGCCAATATGCGGATCAGGGAATCCAAAGGGAAACGGGAATACTCCGACATTATCTCAGAGCTATTTGAGCCGGCCATTCGGGAATGGGTGGCTCCAGTGGGAGGATCGGAAAAACGGATACTTTCCTATGAACGTCTCGACAGGAACGGGAGATATGTCACACGGTACCGGGAACTGGATTTCCTTATCGATGATGGTAACTGTGTCTATATCGGCGAACTGAAAGTCTCTTCATCAACAAAGCTCTTGAACCGGGCATACCGCCAGCTATCTGAAAGCATGGATGTCCTGTCCAGAACTGGCAAGAAGGTAAAACCCGTTCTGATCTATATCAACCTTTCCTATAAGAACGCCCGGACCACAGTGAATATCTTCGACCCTGACTTTACGAAGATGCAATTCATGCAGAGGTCTGTAAACGGCAGGAACTATGACTTCCTACAGCTGAGCCCGGTAGAGTTCTTCGAGTGGGCATATGAAAATAACATTATAGCAGACGGCGAGCTTCTGGGACATGCATTAAGGGAAGCGGAGGACAGATTTTCGGCAAGGATTTCCAGACGTGATCTCCGCACCAGTGGGATACCGGAACAGGACTGGCCACCGCACTTGAGGGAAAGAAAGACAAGCACCAAAATCTTCCGGTCAGGGAAGCATAATAATGCCCAGGTTTCACAGCTGGCGCACCGTATCCGTGAAGCAATGGGAAAGAACCATGCCCGGGTGTCGAGAATCGGGACTATAACACTCTTCGACCACAAGGAGGGTATAGGTGAAGTCCAGACTTTGTCTTCGGGAAAGCTGCTATTGCCATTGGATAGTTTCGGTCAAAAACCTAGTGTCCCGCTTCAAAAAGGGCAGGTCATCACCTATAGAAGAAAGTCCATGACAGAGAGCGGACAGCTCCGTGCAGCTGGATGTAGGCTGCTTGATACGGTCGGGGATCTGGATATATTGGTATCCTTGCTGATGCGAGATGCTCCGTCAAATGCACCCTGGTTGCCCGGTAGAGAAAAACCGCTGAGCGGTAGCCAAACCTCGGACCTATTGAAGCAGTTGACCTTACAGATCTTTGAAGGGAAGGGCGAACAGACGTTCATCGATACCGTACAGCATTATTATGACAGGCACCTACAGGATGACCATTTTGTGCATTTCTGTTCCTATCTGGAACATATTGCCGTGCCCCTGATCCAGACCGATGACAGGGATATGGTCGAACAGACACTCTACTGTTATTTTTTTGCCAATATCCGTTCAGGTATTCTCTTTCAGGTATGGAAACATGCTACATTCCGTTATATTGCCTACACAGACGGAATGGATTATGAGATCCCCAGGGAGATCATCCAGGAATATAGGCATCAACTTGATGATTGTCATTGGGAACGGTTGGCACGTTACAGTTATGGATCAAGCCTTGAGCGATCCTGATCAACGGGAAAGTTACAGCCTTGATATATGAGGTATAGAAGACATTTTTTCGTAGGCGTTTCCAATCAGACCAACGATAGATCAGGGATATACCTTGAAAAAGGTATGTAAACCAAATCCCCGTGTAAGACCTAGTTGTCAAAAAAGCCAAACACCTATTATGTCTGCCTTCTGACCGTGTAAGAAATTATTGTATCCTGTGTTTTATCTCACCAAGATCCTTACGACCGCCAATTCACCATCTTTATTTTTTAAAGTAATGGTATCCGTACCCTTGCCGCCATCGGAGGTATTGATAAAAAGAACCTGAAAATCAACAAGTGAACCTGTTTTAGGATCAATCGGTCTTTCAACCCTAACGCTTTCCGTGACATTTCCCGTCGAGCTCAATACGAACCAGTCTGTACCCTTTGGCATATTGACGGTCGCAGTCATCGTATTGTTCCCTTCAAGTTCGAGATAGTTTGTTGTTAGGTCCACATTTAGGGTGGTGGAGACATCCAGACGAGCAGTAGTACCCCTGCTATCTTTCAGCTTGTAATAAGTGTTTCCCAACTTTTTGGACGTCACCCTTATACCTTCGTTTTCAATAGTGGCCGTTGACGCATCTCCTTTTACGCTTTCGATGGTATAGGGGGCGCCAGCACCAAACTGGATATCCTTAATAATATATGTCTGTCCTTTGGACAGTTGAAGGCCAAAACTAGGTACCTCCAATGATTTATGAGTCGAACGTATTCGGGCCGAAGCTGTTTTAAGTTTTTTATCGGTAATAGTCACTTCGGCTATATTTCTGGTCAGAAGGTCCACCTTTATTTTGTTGCCCACTATTGCGACATTGGCGTCAGGATCGCCGTCGGTCTGCGAGACAGTCGCAACGTATTCTCCATTTCCCTCCAATATTTCCAGTGCCATTTCAACCTTGTCAGTCTCCAGAACTCCATTGTTCACATTTAGAGGTGATAATTTGAGTTCTTTAGTTTCAACTTCTGGTAAGCTGTCATCAAGAGCTGAGCTACATGCGCTGATTAAGGATAAAGAAAGTGACAATAAAAGAACAGCAATAGAATATTTCATGATAAAAATAAGTTATAAAAGTAAATTTGTTATAAACAAAACAACCAATTTTAATATAGATATCGTATACTTTCATGTAACAAAATGGGTACCGTTGAGATAAGCACGGTTAATTTCGTAGCGTAAATGCATGGTCTATGTATTCCCATCCATTGGAACGGAACTTTCCATTTTCACTGCGTAGGCCACTGGGAGACCGGACTGCAGGATAGTGTCAAGGGCGCACATAGTGCGCTTGTATACCCCTTACACTTCCTGCCGGGCCGGACTATATTTGCCATGGCGGTGAAAATGGAATAACCATCCCCGGATCATCGGTAATTCATATCAATTGAACTATCCCATTTGGCAAGTGGTGTGCGCTACGGCAAAGCACCTCTTGCCTATCGGGGCGAGGTTTATGGGTGGCCTGACAAAGGAAGGAGCTCCCATATACCGCAGGTCACAATTTAACCCTTGTAGAAAGACAGAGGTCATAGCCTCATTCCCCTGTCTTCGTCCTTTTTCTTTTTCTTCTTGCGTGGCTCCTGTTCGGGGACGATATCGATGCCTGAGGTCGAAAAATCAAAAATTCCGGCCATGCCCTTGGTAATCTCTTCAAGGAGATCGATCGTGGAATGAAAACCGTCCCGTGAAATGTCGCCCGCCAGTCCATTGAGAAAAGAACCGTCCTGTCCCATTTCCCTGTCCGATTCCAATAGCATGTCCAATTGCTCACGCTGTTTGAGATCACCGTTCTTCTGGACATTGGCATATGAAAGCGTATCTTTCAGACCCCGATCGAACCCGAATTCCCTATCGAAAAGCGTCTCGCCACTCTGTTTGAACGCCACACGGTCAAACTGGCCCATTTTTTTGGAGTGTTCCACATTGCGTCCCTTTGAGGTGTTCATCGGGCTGAGCTTGAACCGTCCCGTTATGTCCTTTCGGCTCACGATGACCTGGATATGGTATTGCATGCCCTCTTTTTTATCACCACGTTTTTTAAGTCCCTGTTTTACCTCTTCATCTTTATAGGAGTAATACCGATGGTCCTCCACTTTTGCGAACCAGAGCAGGTCCCTATTACCATTTATCCCTCCACGTTTGAAATTGCGGGCATACTCGTCCATGACCCTTTCGGTATACCGTTTCAGCTGTTCTTTCATGCCCTGGTTGCCATAGAGCTTTTCAAGGTGCGCCAGCTCTTTCTGGCTCGGGCTGATATTGATCAGGAAGAACTTGGCTTCGTTCCTGCCAAGCTTTGTCCTGTTGCCATCGATTGCCCGCCTTACCTCATAGGCCTCTATATCCGTGCGCTGTCCGTTGAACCAATTCTCGGGTTCGTTCCTGTTTCCCGTGCGGTTCTCCTTTTCGAGGTAATGGACGAGTTTTCCGCTGCTACCTTTGTTCTCGGCCTCTTTTTTGTCCGTTATATTGATGTACATACGATCCAGTTTTTTAAATTGTTCTACAAAAGGTCTATCTGTTTCCTTGTGCTACGTACCAGTTCGTCCTTTTCCTTTGCAGAGGTCATCATTCCGAAACTGTCCCTTGTGCGGATATAGGTCTCCAGAATATACCGGAACTGCTCCTTCAATGATTCCTTTGTCGCAAGGCTGGCCGAGATCCCATCCAGTGAGCCCAGCGCCATCTTTACGATATCGGTAAGTCCTTTCTGCCCAGCGAGCATGTCCCTGTCCACTTCCAGTACGACCTTGTTATGTTTCTGCTGACCGTTAAAAAAATCAACGATATTCTTCTGGCTGCGGGTCATACGGTCGACTTCCCTTTTGATGGGGATCAGCAGGTCATTCTCCTGTGTCCTGATAAATCCGATGTAATCTTTATGCTGTTTGAGCAGCGTGTTCTTTAGCAGTTCGTCGTTGACGTCCAGCGGATCTTTTTTGCTCCGATGGAAATACTCTACCATCTGTGAGAAAACGAGCCGTTTTGACCGACCAAGTTTCAGGGCGATCCTATCCATCTTTACCGCCGTCTGCCGGTCGAACTTGATGGTACTGAGTGTTTCCGTTCTTTTGTTCTGCGCTTCCATTGGTTCCTTGTTTTTAATCGTTAGGCTATATAGCTGTTATGCTATATGGCAACTTGGCTGTATATCCAGACCTCTGGATATGTCGGACCCTCCCGAGGGTTCCTTTTTCTTTTATTTTGCCGCTTTCAGCGGCTATGGGAACCCCCGGAGGGTTCCCGAAACCTCCCTCACGGTATCGTGAGGGCAAGCAGGTGAGGCTCTGCCCAACCTCCGCTTGCTCCGAAATTTTTTAGAAATTTTGGACCTTTTTGACCCGAAAGGGTCAAGATCAAGACGTATAATAACGGCCCGCCGTAGATTTTTTTTGCCAAAAAATTTGGATTTGATAATAGTATCTTGCTTCTTACAAAACGGCAAAATATGGCGTGCGGTAGCGACGCCGGTTTTTGACGTTTTCATCGTCATGATAGCTCTCCAAAAAGCTATCATGACGCCTACTCCGCTGGGGTACCCAGCACCTTTTTTATTCATGCTTCCATTCATCACATCGCAGCTGTATATCGGAACATCTGCATATATGACGAATGGATTAACTGTATTTCCAGAAATAAAATGGGCGGCATATCTGGAAAGGTGGATATACGGACAGCTCATTCCATATCCTCCTTTCTCTCCCCAAATTTGGACGGCCACCAGATCAAGCTTCCCTGTGTGGGATGGTACGACGGCTGATAACGAACGTAACCAAATGTGTCGAGTTCACGCATACATTTATGGTAAGTGGCAATAGACCTGATCCGGCAATGTGCCATGAGTTTTCTTCGGGAAACCGAAAAGGGATTGGCATACCCCTGCTGTCCATGCAGCACGAAAAGTGCCGTCAGCAGGCTGACATGGGTGGCCAGCATCCTGCTATCTGTGCCGATACGTCGGATCAAAACTGTGTACCCCGTGATTGCTTCCTGTATCATGCCCCGCCCCTTTCCATCATCTGCTGGATATCTTCCGACCTGTAATACATAATACCCCCGACTTTCGAATGGCGCAACGTGCCGTTGATCCGTAGGTTTTGCAGGGTGCCTGCCGAAATGTTCAGCATACGCCGCACGTCAGCGCTCCTGACCCATTGTTTCTTTTCCTGTGGCTTTAAAATTGTTTTGATTTCGTCCAGCAGCTCAGCCTTGAACTGCTTTAGATCTTCATTGGTGATAATGTCTATCTGCATAAATCCCTATTTTGATGAATAGGGCAAAAAAATAGAAAGGCATTGAAATGGGGCTACCATATAGGTGTCTATGGTAACATGGGCAGGTTTGAAAACAAATGTAATACACTGTCTTTAAACGCAATACAACTTTATGCCATTTGGTATGATTACTGGAATTTTAGCTTCTTTTCCTGACAGGCTTTATAGTAAAAAGGCTCTGTCCCGACGGTATGGATGCTGATCGGGCGCTCGGATTACGCTTGTCTTTGGGAAAATACCTTCGTACCCTGTTGAAGTCGATTTCCTCATGGTCTTCCCTGAAATATTTACAGATCATCTTGACCCAGACAATGGGAAATTCGGAAAAGACAAGTTCCTTCCCTTCTACTTCAAGGTCGGCCATCTGGATGAACAGGTCGAGCAGCGGCAATAGTCTTCCTTTGGGGACATTGATATATTGCTTGGTATCTAAGTTTGTAGCTTCCTGTAGTTTTGCTTTTAGGTCGGTTATTTCCTGTGTCAGGGCAAATATCTGTATTTCCTGCTTTTCAATAATCGGCTGATTTTTTCTGTGAATATCCCATCTGTCCAGTGACATGAGCATCCACATGACCTTTTTTAGCCGGTCAGTGTTCAGCAGGTTACGCACATGATCTTTATCATAAATATCCTTTGATTTGAGTACGTTCAGCTGGGATTCAACAGTCTGCCATAAGTATTCGAAAAAGTTCTTTTCTTCCCCCTGTGGATGGGTTTCAAGATAGTAGGTAAGATGATGACGGTAAAACTCTTCCAGAAGGTCTTCGTGAATGGTAAGTATCTTTTTGAAAAGGTGCTTTAGAAAATGTTTCCGGCTCCATGTCACAGGGTTCCCGATGTCCAGACTGTCCCTGCTAAAATCAAAACGGTCACGAAGTTTGAAATAGCTGATACTCATAAGCGTTTATAGATTGGTTATACCCAAATTTAAGGATTTCAAGCGAAATACATCCACGCCCCGGGCAAGAATGGAAACAGGGCTAAAAATAAATACGAACCAATCGTGACTGTCCGCCCCTTCTACCCCATCCATTTCAGTAGCAGGCAATATAGGCGATAGGCTGCTGCCTCCTCAGATAACTATCACAACTTATAGCGGTCCCCGATCTCAGTTAAACCGTAAATCTTATTTATAAGCGTTCAGTTCCCTCTTTTTATAGACAAAAAAGAAGAACCGCACTATAGAAAAAAGAAATAATATTGAGACCTTTTGTACAGGTTGCTCCCAAATGATAACGTTCCTCCAAAAAATGCCAAAAATATGACGGGCAGCGCAACTAATACACTATGAAAATAATATTAACATAAAAGAATGTGGATAAAATTGAAGCTCATCCCCACTTTGGGTGATAATTCTACTATTTGTTTTGAGCGTTCAAATTTTAATGAATGCATTAATATTTATTTTTTTAGATGACGTCGATTCCTTCAAGGTTACATCAATAGATAACCAACAAAATTTACTGTAAATCTATGTGCAGAGCACAACAGGGATATGCTGCCTCCTCATGAAGCCTTCCCGATTTGTTAAGTCTATCAGGTCATAAGAGATATAACAAAATTGCGAAGAATAATATAAGGCCAACCCATTATATTTTAATATGTCGTTATTTTAAACTCTTTTAAATAAAGTTCCAATGGCTCTATCCCTACCTCGGTGCGTCTTGAGTTGACATCTTTCTTTTCCCGGATCGGTAAGAGAAAATAGCTACCATCATTATTAATACCTATTTGAGAACCATATATCTGGAAGCCGGTTTTCCACAATGAATGCTTATCTTTAATTATAACATAACTTTGTGGCTGTATTTTTTTTTCAATAAAAGCCTTTTCTACAATAGGGAGATACTTCTCTCTAGTTCGAGGTGCTGCATGAGCAACTAGAGTGGATAATACTATGTTTCCATCTGTTCCAATATCTGTCGCACTGAGCCAGCCATACTTTTTCAAAATTTGCGACAATTCCTTGATATGTTTTTTACTAACCTTTTTGAGAGTTTTCGATTTATAGCGAGTTTGTTTGCTGTTCATTCCAAATTTCGAGATATTTTCAGTGAGTTGTTTCCTTACCTCTTGATCCTCTTCCAACATCTTTAATAAGATTCCTTTTACAGAATCCATTTCCTGTTTCCTGTTCAGATTATTTTTAACAATACCAATAAGTTTTTGCCACCGATCATCATTTTGAAGATTAATAAATAACCTCTCACTCTCGATAGATAAAAGATCAGAATAATAGGCTTTTTCAGCAATATTAAATAAATTCGAAAATGCACTATCAATCACACCGCTTGCAGCCCAACTTTTAGCTGCCATAAAACGATGAGAGGTAGCTCCCTTCCAGCCAAAAGATTGAAAAGCTTTAGAATAAAACGAGGATGCTTCAGAGAACTTCTCTATCCTAAACAAGGAGTCTGCAACCTTTACATTATATTCATACATTGAGGTTGGCGCTTGCGAGTGACCGACAAGGGGATAATAAACAACTAAATAAAACATTAAAATCCGTACCAAAGATAATTTCATCATAATGCGTTTTAAGAACATGTTATTTATATTTAATATTCTATACTTGAACCTTTAATAAAAATAAAAACAAAGTTTTAAAAAATTGAAATAAGTAATAGAATAATTCTTATTTTTAAAATAGTATTATTTTACGAAATAAATCTTTGAAAATGGCACTTATATTTTCCAAGCAGGCAGATTACTGCACATTTCAGGTTATAAGATGGTTAAAATCTTTTGAAAGGGATTTGGAATTAAATCTTCTTATAGATACTAAAAATCAAGTAGTCATAACTAATCCAGTCGGAGGTGAAGTGTTTGTGAATAAACATTCATATACTGAACTTGGGGGAGAAAACGAATCGATTTTCGGGTGGGGGATAGACGATCTTGACAGGGTATTTTGCGTTCTTATCGACGGAAGAAAAGTCCACAGGGTAAAGGGGAATTTGTATCATTTACATCACAAAAGACCACAACTGTCATCACAAGAATTAGAAAAAAATGTTATTGCATTTGTTAATTCTTTCACAGAATAAATTATTATGAAATACTTATTGCTACTTGTAAAACTTTGTGTTTTATTTTCCGCTTATAGTCAGGGAACACCATCCATTGCCGTTTCACCTATTGTTGATTTAGAAATACCTATCAATCAGAAGATTGTCAATACTGTCGATAGTTTTTTAAGATTAAGGGATGACTACACTAATATTAATAGATATAAATTTTGCGAAAAATCTGATTTTGACCGATTTGGTAGCCCATTTTTCTTCCTGCAAGACATGGAGAATAATAATTCTGGAAAACATGTTTTCGACCCTTGCATTATGGAGATAATACCATGGATTCCTCAGAAGCAATTTATTGTGAAGATCAGTTTTATCTCTTCTAGCAAGCCCCTTTTGAAAGCTATAGTAAACGTAATAGCAAAGTATGATAATGATACGGTAAAAATTTCTTCTTATCTGAATTTTACTGAGCAGACATGGCAAAGAATAGAAAAAGAAGAAATGACCTATTACATTAGTAGAAATAGATTGAAGAATATTAATAAGGGCATTAAAGATCAAATAAAGTTTAATAAAACAATTTCTAAATATTTTGATTTACCCAAGATCCCATTAACTTACTATTCTGCATCGACAGTAGAAGAATTTTTTAATATGCAAGGATTTCAATATCATCCAATGATGTTCGCTGATAGTACTGGTGGCGTTGTTTATAAAGACAATATACTGTCTGCGAATAATTCGGAATATTATCCGCATGAAATCAGCCACCTGTATATCAGGAAAGCCGTGCCCGGTATAAATCAGTTCTTCGACGAAGGACTTGCTACTTATTTAGGTGGAAGTGGAACGCTATCATATGAGCAACTTAAAGCTATATTCAAAAAAGAAGTTAGTAACATAGATATTTGGAAAGTTTGTCAATCTAATATATTTGACAAGTCTTATTGGAAACATGATTTTCCTGCCAGCTATGTTATTGCAAGTATTGTATGTGAATATGGTATCAAGAAATATGGGAAATCTGATTTTTTAAAATTGTTGCAAAATGAACGTGAAGCAAATTTAGTCTTTGAGAAGCTAGGTTTAAATAAGGAAAATATACAGGGACAATTGCTTAGGCTCTAAATCAATTTATAGGACTGATAATCGACTGCAGATAAACTTTTGAAAATTAAGTTATAATTTTTAGAAACTATACTAAAATCAACAATCTTTTAGGATGGATATGTGAGCTAATTGCATCTCAACAACACCTTTATAGGATTCTTATTAGCCTTGCAATACAATATTTTGAAGAAGAACTTAAAAAGCAAATTGAAGATAGCAAAATAAGAGGCTATATATCTAAACTAATTTTGTAATAAAACTAGTTCCAATAGTGATTCATTTCAATGAAATACTGACCATTTTTATATTATTTTCTATATTTTCAAACACAAAAAGCTTTTTTAACTAAGTAAAATCATTTATTTAGAGATGAAACAACATACCAAATTAGGATTTGAATATATACATAAAAATAAGTATATTTATACATAGCATTTGCAGTTAAAATGTATTTGAAAAAAGGTGCGTTATTCGGGGAGTCGAATTACAAAAGAGCCTTAAAATATTGTTAAACGCTGATTTTCGGACTAGGTTCGAATCCCAGCGGGATCACTAAAGAAAAGCTAATCGCAGGATTAGCTTTTTTTTGTTTAACACTTGCGGAAAACTTCTTTTTCATCAACAACGCTTTTCTTGATCTCCATTTGAAAACATGTTTTTTATCTTATCTTTATAATTTCAAGAATTTTCGGGCTTAATACATTAAAAACACTAACCGATAATTCAATAATAATTCTAGCGCCATCTTACCATCGTATTGACGCTAGAACAAATTACAATCAATGAAAGAGGATCGAGCACATGAAGAGATTTACGTTAAAAGAGATTGGCCAACAGTTAAACCTATCTCCAGGAACCATTTCCAAAGCACTAAACGATAGCCATGAAATAAGCGCAGAAACAAAAAAGTTAATTTTAGATTTCACGCAGAAAATTAATTATATACCAAATTTCTCCGCAAAAAGCTTAAAAACGGGGCGATCAAACACCCTAGCGATCATTGTTCCATTTATCTCAAGCTCTTTTTTCTTTGATTTTTACGAAGACATCTCCCTTATTTTATCACAGACGAATTATAAACTCATCCTCTTGCAGACTTTTAACGATGAGAAAAAAGAAAAGGAAGCACTGGAACTTTGCATACAAAGCAATATCGAAGGAATAATCATTTCTCCTGTAAAAAATGATTCAAGTTTATCACTCTTGTTTTATATCATGGAACAGATCTGCCCTGTGATTATTTTTGACCGGATAAACCATCAACTCGACACCTTTAAAATCGGAATCCAAAACAACAAAGTCATCTATCAGGCAACAGAAGAAATGATCAAAAACAAACGCGAAAATATCATTCTTTTATTATGCAAAGATATCGGTGGAAATGTAAGCAGAATAAAAGGATATAAAGATGCCCTCTTTAATGCCTCTATTCCTTTTAAAGAAGAAAATATTGTTGAAATATCCTACTCAAGCCCCAAAGATAATATCGATGACGAACTGGAAAGCAAAATAAACACGTTATTAAATAAGCCCTCCGCTCCAAATGCACTCCTCTCAACGACAGACACCTTGTCGCTAAAAGTTTTGCACATATTAAATAAATTAGAGGTGAAAATTCCTGATGACATGAACTTAATTGGCTTTAGCAACACCCCTTTTGCCAACAGTCTCAACCCATCTTTAACAACAATCACCCAGCCAACACAGCTTATGGCAGAAAAATCGGTAGAACTTCTCTTGCAGATGTTAAAGAAAAAAAACAAAAAGAATTATTTCGAATTCGAGACGTATTTTTTGGACTGCAGTATCGAACACCGAAAATCTACATCATCCCTTTAAAGAAAAGGTCAAAACCCCACTATGGAATTTTGACCTTTTCAGAAAATACCGATCTCTACTATTAACGATCGACTGCAACATCCACCAATTAAACCTTACTTAATCAATGATCGCAATGCATGGACAGGCAAATCTATTTTAGTATCATTGGATAGATTCCCGTTCAATGTTCCCCATTGCAAACTATCTAAACGGACAGATGATTTTCCTTCAGTTTTGATATTCAGAAGACCTACTTTGGCTTCAGGTCCCTTCCTATTGAAATAAACTTCTGAATTGTTTGCCACAATATCTGCACTTTGATAATTCGTACGCGGAAGTCCCAAAACACTATTCGTTGTGTTAGCAAATAAACGACCGACAAGAGAATTCCCCTTACTGTCCGTCCCGCCAAGATCATCAATAGTGGAATTTGTCAGGTTCAGATTCAATGTATTTATAACGGATTTCTCCGCAAGGGAAAATACCTCAACGCTATCACCTACGACAGTCAATTCGTTCAACCTGGCGGACAACTCGTTAATACCCGCATTTTTTAATTTTAAAACCCTAAGATCAGGTGAAAAAATATAGATTGAATTATACCCCCCGTCTCCTCCTGATAAAAGATCTAAGGTAAGATTGCCAGATTGATCGACATTCGCTTTCACAAAGTCGGCTTGACTTTTATTAACTTTAACCATAAACTTATCGCTTTTCACCCAATACAACCCTACACCGCTTGCATTGGTACCTACAATATAAAGCTTATCGAAAGCTGCCAAGGGGAACGACCGGTAATAAACATCCTTTGCACCTGGCTTGGATACCTCCTGCTCAACATCAGCATTATATTTTTTCGCATCCACTCGATTTATACGAACAAGGTAGGACGCGACAAGCATCGGAACCGCGAATAAGCCTATTGCTAATCCCATTATTATTTTTGTACTTAATTTCATGACTCATTTTGATTAAAATTCTGACTTACAAACCGTCTATAACGTTGCTCTAACTCATCCAGACCGATTTCCAATAAATAAATATTACGAAAAAACAAGGGAAGATCTTCTTCTAGAAAAATTGCCTTTCTATATAACTTCACATTCTTCACCGATTCTTGTGTCAGAAAAAAACCGATCCCGCGCTTATTAGCTATAATTTCTTTCTGCTGCAACATATCATAGGTCCGCATAACAGTATTGGGGTTAACCTCCATCTGAACTGCCAATTCCCTTACTGAGGGGAGTTTTTCATCCACTTTCCAGGTCGCTAGCAAAATATGATCACATACGTACTCAGCAATCTGAAGGTAAATGGCTTTATTTGCATTGAACTCCATATTAAATCTCCTTTTCTTTCAACCTTAAAAAAGCAACCGCCCAAATCATTATGGCAAGCAACACTCCTACAGCGCCGATCAATGCAAAAATATGATTTGAATCAGACCAATAGTTATTATCCATTGTACCTACGGTATCCTGGGTCTGAGTCTTCATTAAGTAAACAAAAAGACACATCCAAACTACACAGTAAAGCACAAGAAAAATAGCCGTCTTTACATATTGATAGTTTTGGTAGACGATCCCACCAAGTAAGAAAATTGCATTCAGAAGAATTGGTACAAAACAAAAATAATAAGCCGGTTCAGGGTATTGAACCTTGAAAAAGTACTGCCATAGATCCACACTGACCGTCTCTCCTGATGGCTGTACTTCATTTACAACCACAGAACCAACGCTCCTCAAATAAGAAACAAATGCCAAATCGATCAAATAAAAGACCAATAAATATGAACCAATACTCACGACAACCGTATAGAATAAGCTGACCAGAAACTTTTCCAATTGTGACGCTGGAATCATCAGCTCAAAAATCGCCCGGGTCTTCTTCCCTAAATCAGCAAAATAACTGCTCGAGATAACCGTTACAAAAAAGAGTCCCAAGATACAAAACAACGGTGCTCTGAAATTTAGCAACGAATAAACAATATTCTTTTTGATATCATCATAATTTGATCCCAAATTAACTGCATAAAAACCAAAAATTACCCCGGCAATAATCCCTATTGACATCAGATAAATTCGCCCAAAACCAATCCATTGTCTTCGAATCAGTCCAAAAAAACGCGTAGCATTAAATAGATTTGACATATTCATCATGTTTAATAAGGTCCGTAATTTTTTCCTTGCACTGTAACACTGCATTAAATAGCAACTCCAAATCCAGTTTCGAATCTTCTGCCGCCGAGTTTGGAAGAATAACATTAAAACCGCCTACTCCTTCTTCGGAATAAAGTGTATCCAAAGGCAACTCTCTTACTTTTTTAAAGCATAAGCGATCAGTAATCACATGCATCGGAGCGTTGAGTGCAACCTTATGATCATCAAGTAAAATAACAGCATCAATAAGATTATCCAGATCACGCACCTGATGTATGGAGATAATTACACATCGATCATCAGTAATGGCAGAAGCCATGATCTTTCGAAACTGAACCTTAGAAGGAATATCCAAACCATTCGTTGGCTCATCCATGATGATCACTTTTGTGTTAGACGCTAAACCGAAAGAAATAATATATTTCTTTTTCTGTCCATAACTCATGTTTGCTAATTTTTGCTCAATGGGAATATCGAACTCACGAATAAGCTGATCAAAATATACCTGATCGAAGTTGGGGTAAAACCCTGCATTAGCCTTCAGAAACTGTTCTGATTTTACGGCAGGGAGATAAAACTCTTCCGGAATAAAACTAATCTCCCTTAACAAGGAAGGTTCCCTTCGATTAGGGTTATGCCCCAACACATCAACTTGCCCCGAAACAGGATATACCAAACCGGCAATATTCTTAAGCAAAGTTGATTTGCCAGCACCATTCTTTCCCAATAGGCCATAGATATGCCCCTGCTTCAATTCAAGATCCATATGAAGAAAAAGGGGCCATGATTTACTATAGCTGAAATTTAGATTTTGGATAGTAACCATACTACTGTATTATTTAATTAATACACTAATATAGAAACGGATTTTGTATAATTCCAAAAACATTTTAAAAAAAACACAGGCAGAGCTTTGCTTACGCTCAGGCATTATTTTAATTTAATAGCACAGATCGGACATAATAAAACATATACATTCAATTTATATAATAAACATAATACTATGATAAACAAATTGTTATTATAATAAATTATGAAATTCGTAATCGAATAAAACATCATTTTTATCGATGTGCATTATCCTTAAAAACAACACGCAAATCGCAACCACCTTCAAAAACCCGAAATAGCCGCATTCTCAGCTAAAACAAATCAAAACCACACAAACCCTTCGGGAATGACAAACATCACCTCAGAGAGGCTAAAAACAACTAAAAATAAAGCATACAGACGATCATTAGTTATTCACAAGCGAATACCTTCGTTCTCGATCATTTGGACGGCCTATTTGGTCCAGCTAATCGTTATTCTCCGCCTGATAGATAAACGGCGAATTACACATAACAACAGCATTAACCAAGAGTTAAAAACAACACAAAGCAACCTAATAACCAAAACAATAAAGTACTTATATAAAGTAAAAATACATATAAATACAAGTCCTTTGATCAGAAGACGTAGACAATTAATGAAAAACCAGCATCTATTCTATAAGCTGGTATAGTTTAAAATAGCTTTAAATCTATTTTATTACCATCTTTGTTTTCATGATGAATTACATTTATCCCTTCATTCTAGCGATGCATTCTTTATGGAGATGGGAAGTACTGATTATACTAGCAATTAGTCTTTCAACCTTTTTTTATAAGAAAAAACAGCAGCTTCTATTCTCCCCTATCGATCAATTTCTTGTAAAAACCACGGTTATTTCTTTCTATATTCAGCTAGTTTTAGGTATTAATCTCTATATACTGAGCCCCATCACACAGTACTTCCTACGACATTTCGACGAAGCAGTCCACCTGAGGCAAATTCGCTTCTTCAGTATGGAGCACAGTAGCATGATGATTATGGCTGCAATTTGCCTGACATTGGGTGCCCATAAAAGCAAAAACGCCGATACAAACGATCGACGTTTTAAAACATTATTAATCTGGTTTGGACTAGCTTTACTGATTATCCTTAGTTCTATTCCTTGGGAATTCTCTCCCTTGACAAGCAGACCGAGTTTTCGATCATTTTAATTAGCTATTTTTCCAGTTGGCTTTTCTTTTATTACGCATGGCATCCATTCCCTCCTTGAAATCATTGGTTTTACGCAAATCTGCCAAGCTCTCTAAGAGAAAGTTATACTTATCATCATAATCTTGCTCTTTTAGCCTTCGCAGTGCAACAAAACCTCTCGATATAGCCAAAGGAGCATTTTTAAGAATAGTTTCTCTCAATTCAACCAAGGCAGTTTCTTCAACATCCAAAATTCCGGACAGAATACCCTTATCCAGCGCATCTCCCGCAGAAAAAGAATCTCCCCTGATACAAAGATCCATCGCTTTTCTTTCAGGCATATATTCCATTAGCAAGGCCAACACCTGAAATGGAAAGAGTCCGATTTTTACTTCTGGCAAAGAAAAACGTACATGTGGCAGTGCAAACAAATAAGTGCAAGATAATGCAATCAAAAAACCACCTGCAATAACATCTCCCCTAACAACACAGATTGAAGGCTTATCTAAACAGGCAAATATTTCTGCCAAAGACTTTTCAACCTTTGGAATTGCCGGATTACCAATATCTACTGTAGGATCCTCAAAAGCTTTAAGATCCATACCCGCACAGAACACCGGACCTTCAGCCTCTATTTGTACTAAACGAATATCGGGATTGCTATTCGCCAGATTCAATGCATAGGCAATTTCGTTCACCATAGTCGGACTAAAAGCATTTCTTTTATCCGAACGAGCTAGCGTCAAATTGAACACATGCTGCTCAACGTGCACCTTTATAAAATTCAGTTTTTCCATCTCAAAAATCCCTACAAAATCATTTGCCTGAAGCTATGCTCCAATCCGAGTATTTCAGCATCAGTTCCTCGTCCAAAATAACGCAACAAGAGTTCTGAAGGTATATTGCCAACCAAATCATCTTTTGCAAATGGACAACCGCCATAACCAAGCAATGCGCCTTCAAATTTACGGCAACCTGCGAGATAAGCGGCTTCAATCTTAGCAAGACTCTCCGCTTGCCTCGCATGAAAATGTGCACCTATTTCCAGTTTTGGAAAACTGGCTTTAACAAAAGTGAATAATGCTGAAATCTGATTCGCATCGGCTTCTGAAGTTGTGTCTGCCAAAGAAAATTCCCGGATACCCAGATCGTATAATTTCCCAATCCATTCTTCTACCAAAAGTGGGGACCACGGATCCTTGTATGGGTTCCCAAAAGCCATGCTAATATAAATAACTAAAGATTTATGATTAGCGTCTGCCAAAAGTTTCATTTCTTTTACTTGCTGATAAGAAGCCGCCAAGCCCATATTGGTATTTCGACGTTGAAATGTTTCCGATATTGAAAATGGATACCCTAAAAAGTCGATTTTTTCCTCTAGAACGGCTTCTTCTACTCCCCGAAGATTGGCGACAATCGCCAATAACTTCACTTTTTCATTCTTTCTGATTCCTTCCAGGACTGCTTTTGTATCCGCCAACTGCGGAACTGCTTTCGGCGAAACGAAAGATCCAAAATCAATAACATCAAACAGCTCACTTTCGATTAACGTATTGATATGTTTAATTTTCTTATCTGTCTCAATAAAGTTATGAAGCCCTTGAACAGCGTCTCTTGGGCAATCAACCAATACAACTTGATCCCTCATCATATGCTATAAAATATCTTTCTCAATCTCTCTGGCGATCACCATTTTCTGAATACTTGAAGTCCCTTCACCTATGGTACATAGTTTAGCATCTCTAAAAAACTTCTCGGCAGGATAGTCCTTTGTAAATCCATAACCACCAAAGATCTGCACAGATTCATTCGAGACACTAACAGCAGCCTCCGACGCATAAAGTTTAGCCATCGCTCCAATTTTAGAAACACGGTCCCCATGATCCTTTAAATAGCCCGCCTGCCTCGTTAACAATTCGCTTGCCTCTACTTGTGTAGCCATATCTGCAAGTGCAAAAGAAACTGCCTGAAATTCGTAAATCTTTTTCCCAAATTGCTCACGCTCGTGTGCATATTTCAGCGCACACTCGTAAGCTCCGCGGGCAATACCCAAAGAAAGTGCCGCAATCGAAATACGTCCGCCATCCAATAATTTTAAAGCCTGTACAAAGCCCTGTCCTTCCTCACCGATGAGTTGATCCCGATGAATCCGACAATTATCAAAAAAAAGACAGGCAGTTTCTGAGGCACGCATCCCCAATTTATTTTCTTTCTTTCCCGCAGTAAATCCAGGTGTACCTTTCTCAACAATGAAAGCCGACATCCCTTTTTTATCCCCCTTAGCCCCAGTTCGTGCAATAACGACAGCAACACTAGAACTGATGGCATGCGTGATAAAATTTTTAGAACCATTTAACACGTAATGATCACCATCTCTCTCCGCAAATGTCGTCATTCCACCGGCGTCAGAACCGGAACCGGTTTCTGTAAGCCCCCAGGCACCGATCCATTCAGCTGTCGCCAACTTTGGAAGATAACGTTTCTTCTGTTCTTCACTGGCAAAGCTTAATATATGATTTGTGCACAAGGAATTATGCGCCGCCACAGAAAGTCCGATTGAACCACATACCTTGGAGATTTCATCCAAAACGGTAATGTATTCCTGATACCCGAGCCCTGATCCGCCATATTCTTCAGGAACGATTACTCCCATAAAACCGTGTTCGCCTAACTTTTTAAAAACTTCTATTGGAAATATTTGGGCTTCGTCCCATTCCATCACATAAGGTTTGATATGATACTGTGCAAAATCTCGTGCACTTTGTCTGATCATATCCATTTGTTGTTTATTTTCAATAAACATAAGCATGAATATTAAATTTACAATCGGTAATTCAATTCAAATATATCAAAATATTTAGGAATAAAATTGCAAATATTTTAAAATTTTATTTTAAATTTATCTAAAAATAAGAAATTCTTAATTTAACAGTTTTTAAAACCAAGATTATAAATTATGAAGGAGCTACTCGCATTACTTCGCCAAAAAAGAGAAAATTTAAAATTCGGTGGCGGCATCGATAAAATAAAAAAACTGAAAGAAAAAGGCAAAATGTCAGCCTGGGAAAGAATAGAATATCTACTGGACCCAGACCGTGAGTATCTTGAAATAGGCATGTTTGCCGGCGAAGGAATGTACAAAGAACATGGTGGATGCATAAACGCAGGATGCGCAGCGGTACTGGGTTATGTAAAATCCAAACTATGCGTCATTGTCTCCAACGACGCGACTGTCAAAGCTGGGGCATGGTTCCCAATTTCTGCCAAGAAAAATCTACGCGCACAAGAAATTGCTATGGAAAACAACTTGCCAATTATCTATTTAGTAGATTCCGCCGGTGTATTTTTACCGCTACAAGATGAAATCTTTCCGGACAAAGAACATTTTGGACGTATATTCCGTAACAATGCCCGAATGTCCTCCATGGGAATACCTCAAATTGCAGCAATTATGGGAAGTTGCGTAGCAGGTGGCGCTTATTTACCTATTATGTCCGACTACGCCTTTATCGTCGAAGGAACGGGATCTGTATTTTTAGCAGGCCCTTACTTGGTCAAATCTGCGATAGGTGAAACTGTAGATGCAGAAACACTCGGCGGAGCTTCTACCCATTCGGAGATATCCGGCGTAACAGACAATAAATTTCCCGACGACCAAAGTTGTTTAGATGCTATAAAAAATGTTATCGATAAAATCGGTGGAAATCTAAAAGCTAATTTCGACAGAAAGATAAGCCTACCCCCAAAAACTGATCCGAGTAAAATAGTAGAGATTCTTCCCGAAGACAGGACAAAACCTTATCGCATGCAGGATATCCTGAATGCAATTGTAGACGCAGAAACTTTAGAAGAATACAAGCCAGATTATGGAAAAACCATTGTATGCGGCCTCGCCCGCATAGATGGCTGGGCTGTCGGGATCGTTGCTAATCAACGCGAGATCATTAAAGCCAAAAAACCTGGCAACACCATGGAAATGCAGATGGGCGGGGTTATCTATAGTGATTCAGCAGATAAGGCGGCGCGCTTCATCATGAATTGCAACCAGCAGCGCATTCCACTTGTTTTTTTTCAGGACGTCACTGGTTTTATGGTAGGGAGCCGATCTGAACAAGGGGGGATTATCAAAGACGGCGCAAAAATGGTCAATGCAATGGCCAACTCCGTAGTCCCAAAATTTACATTTATTGTCGGAAACAGTTATGGCGCAGGAAATTATGCAATGTGTGGAAAAGCGTATGACCCACGACTAATCTACGCTTGGCCTACCGCCCAAATGGCAGTCATGAGCGGTGCCGCAGCAGGCAAAACACTGTTTAAAATCCAAGAATCAGCTTTAAAGGCCAAAGGTCAAGAAATTAATGAAGAAGAGAAAAACGACCTCCTTAAATCCATCGAAGACCGGTACAACGAGCAATTGAGCCCATATTACGCTGCTGCGAGACTATGGGTTGATGGAATTATAGCACCTGAAGAAACACGAAAAGTTATCAGCATGGGAATTGAAGCTGCCAACGAAAAACCTATCTTAGACCGGTATAATGTAGGTGTTATACAGGTCTGAGTGGAGTAAAGTTAAATTCGAAAACCCCTCAAACGGCAAACTTCGTCATCTGAGGGGTTTTTAAATTAGCTATTTTATAGCTATATTTAGGATCTTCTCCAGATTTTGCTAATCGCTTCAAAGTCCAACAAAGATTCTCGATTCCGCATAATGTCTACTGACACCGCTTTTTCTACGGGTATCCCCGAAAAGATTTTCTTAATAGGCAGCTCCAGTTTTTTGCCGCTTAACGTATAAGGAATAGCCGCTACTTGAAAAATATCGTCAGGCACATGTCGCGGACTATATTGCTGCCGAAGCACCCGTTTAATCTCACCTTTTAACATGTCATTCAATAAGCCAGTGTCCAATTGAACAAAAAGCAACATATCAGATGATCCATCTTCATGATCTACGCAAATAACCAAACTATCCAAGACCCCCTCGGTTCTATTTAAAACATTATAGATCTCCGCAGTACCAATACGTACGCCGCCACGGTTCAGAGTTGCATCTGAACGCCCGTACATAATTACTCCATCATGGTCAGTAATCTTAATCCAGTCACCATGACTCCAAACACCGCTATATTTATCAAAATAACTATCGAAGTATTTTTTATTCGCCCCATCGTTCCAAAAATAGATGGGCATGCAGGGCATGGGAGCTAAAATAACGAGTTCTCCAACCTCCCCATAAAGTGGATGACCATTCTCATCAAATGCTTCTATCTTAGCTCCTAAGGTGCGGCATTGAATCTCTCCTGCATAAACATCACGCAAAGTGCACCCCGAAAGAAAGGCGCTGCAAACGTCTGTACCACCACTTAATGAGACAATTTGACTTTTTGGAAACTGTACATTTAGCCATTCAAACACATCTGGCGGAAGTGGTGAGCCTGTTGACCCTATTGTTTTCGGCTGATAAGCCATGGATTTTAAATCTTGATCTTGACAGGAGATGAGATAAGCAGCCCCAACGCCAAAATGATCCACCTTACTTTCTTGTGCAAACCTCCATAAACTCAATTTGTCGGGATAATTCGTAGCTCCATCATATATACACAATGTATTTCCCATTAAAAGGGCCGAAAGCGCATAATTCCACATCATCCATCCTGTAGTAGAATACCACATAAATCGATCGCCGTCTTGCACATTTTGATGCAGTCCAAGTGCTTTCATATGTTCCAGCAGCATACCACCAACTCCATGTGTAATGGCTTTAGGCTTCCCGGTAGTTCCCGAAGAATACAAAATCCATATTGGAGCATCAAAAGGCATTGCCGTAAATTGGAGCTTAACTTGTGTAAGATCCTTTTTCAGAATCTCTTCCCAAATAGGATCATCAATCAAAACACAAGCCACTAATGATGGTAGCCGCTGCGAAAGTTGCTGAATACTTTCCGCCTTTTCAAAAAGACGTCCATTATAGTAATAACTGGAATTTGCGAAGAGTACTTTGGGTTCAATCTGCTCAAAACGTTCCTGAATACTTGCCTCCCCAAAGTCGGGCGAACAACAGGACCAAACCGCACCGATGGAATTAGCAGCCAAAAATAACGCAACTGCTTCGATGCCATTAATCAATACACCAGCTACACGATCTCCACTTTGTACACCTAATTCTTTCAAATAGACTTGGAGTCTGAGAACCATGGATTCCAACTCAGTCCATGACACCTCTCTTTTAGCATGCTGTTCAGATTGAAAGATTAATGCAGGACGCTTTTCCGTTGTGTTCCGAAATACGTGTTCAGCATAATTCAAAGTAGCCCCACTAAACCACTTTGTCCCAATAAAGCTTGTGGAATCTGCCGGTAACTCGACAATGTTTGTAGGAGCTGAATGAAATTTTAAATTAAAATAGGCGGCTATACTCTTCCAAAAATTAGCCAGTTCCGTCGTTGACCATGCCCAAAGGTCCTGATAGGATGGAAAGAATAAGCCATGCTCATTCTCCACATATTGTTTAAACTTATTGATCTCAGCTAGAGATTTTTGCTCTTCTGTTGGGCTCCAGAGTAATTTTCCCATAATAGTTAGCTATAAAACGGTTATATTCAAACTTAGGTAAATTTACGTGTTTATGCAATTTTAAATAGCTATAACGCCCTATAACAACACACTGTATTTTCGGATTAAATACAGATGTTAAATTATAATACTTCAATAGCCGTATTCATTTCTACCGGATGCCCCGTGCACAAAAGTATCCTTCCTTGTTCAACTTCGCGATCTGTTAAAACCTCATTATAATCCATTCTTACTTTACCTCTTGTACACTGTGAAATACAGGTACTACACATACCGGATTTACAAGAATACGGCAACTTAATTTTATGTTCCAGCCCGATGTCCAAAATAGATTTGTTATATGGCACTTCAAGATTATAGGTTTTACCTTGAAAATATAATTCGATAGCATAGGTCGTTGTATCAACTTCCTTTTCGGTCTCGTCATCATCATCCTCTTCATTTTCGGGCAATAGAAATGTCTCTCGTTTTATCTGATTGGAATCAAATCCCATCCCCAAAAGGGTAAAACGACATAGATCCATATAAATCACAGGACCGCAGGTATAAAACAAGGCATCTTCCTTATTTCCAAACAAATGATCGTTAACAATAGCATGTATATAATCTCTATTCAACCTGGCCTTCATCAAGTTTTTACTATTGGAGTAAATCCACACAATTGTTAAACGATCAGGAAATCGGTCTGCCCAACCCTCCAATTCGGATCGAAACGGTGTTAATTCCAGCGTACTATTACTGTAAATTAACACTATTTTAGACTTACTTTCCGCAAGAAGCGCTGTTTTGAGAATAGCGTACAAGGGTGTGATGCCAATTCCAGCAGCAAACAAAAATAAGGTCCGAATCTTTTCCGGTTCAGGTTCATATACAAACAAACCCTGAGGTTCCATCGCGTTGACGATATCCCCCTCCACAATAGTATGGTGGAGCAGTCGAGATATTTCCCCATTTTCGACACGCTTAACAGTGATGCTTAAGGGCTCATTATTATCCGGCGAACTATTAAAAGAATAAGAACGACGTACCTCACGGTCACCAAACACAAAAGAAAGCGTAATAAACTGCCCAGCTTTATAGGAAGGATAGTCTCCTGCTATAGACTCAAGCTGAAAAGTAAGGTTATTATTAGGTTGGGGGATGATTTTTGAAATCCTTAATGTATACATAGATCAAACTTAGCTAAATTTGATTTTATAAACAATTATAATTCTTTAGCCAACCTGTCCTATAACTGCCATGAAATGCCTTTAAAACAATAGAAATTAGGGGTAGCAAAATTACCGTACATCAAAATTCGAAACAAAGTATGCTGCTCTACAGATGAATTTATAACAATTTTGTTGTATTACAATTAACAGACAATTCTTGGACAATATTTGCAAAATTTCACGTTATATTTATATCAAAACTAATCACAATAAGATTATATGCAAACACGCAGAAACTTCCTTCAAAATGCAGCAAAAGCTACGCTAGGCATCGCTGTATCTGGATCAATATTACAAGATATTGCTTCCGCGAAAGCTACTGAATTACATGCCGCTACCTTAAAGTTTTCCCAAGTAAAATTACCATTCAGTTATGCCGCTTTGGAGCCTAATATTGATGCGTTGACGATGGAAATCCATTATACAAAGCACCATATGGCCTATATTAATGCCGTTAACGAAGCCATTCTTGCTGAAAACATCAAGGAAGCCTCAGAGGAGCAACTTCTAGCAAACATATCTAAGTACTCTCCAAAAGCAAGGAATAATGCTGGAGGAGCCTGGAACCATAACTTTTTTTGGGAAAGCCTGTCCGATAAGCCGAGCCAGCCATCCGAAAAATTATTGACTATGATCAATAAGACATTTGGTTCTCTAGACAAATTCAAAGAACAGTTTGCCGCTGCAGCAACCTCACGATTCGGTTCGGGATGGGCCTGGTTGCTTTTGGATGACTCAGGTAACTTAAAAATTAGCTCTACTCCAAACCAAGACAATCCTTTAATGGATGTTGCAGAGGTAAAAGGTATTCCCATTTTAGGTCTTGATGTATGGGAGCATGCTTATTACCTGCACTATCAAAACAAAAGAGCTGATTATATTAAAAATTGGTGGAATATTGTGAATTGGAAAAAAGTCAATGAAAGACTAGCATAAAAAAAGAGGCTGTCTCAAAAA